>CAMCCW010000093.1 GCA_945873395.1 uncultured Lactobacillus sp.
TGGCTTAGTCTAGTTCTCTAGATTCTCTTCATCCTTACCGATTGACAAAGAGCCTCAATATCAAGCGCCGATTCTAAGAGGCATTACGAGGGGTAGTCGTTATATCATTATTGAATTAATCGCCAGGTTTGTAGTCCTTATCAATAATCAGGACAGGCTTAATGGTCTTGCCGGAGATTGAGTCGGCATTAGCCTGGTTAATGTCTTCGAAGTCATAGAACTTCTCAGTCTTATCAAAATCGAACATGCCGAGCTTGTAAAATTCAATCAGCCGTGGAATATCAATCTGCGGAACAGAGTCACCCATCAGAACCCCAACGAAGCTCTTGTCGTTGGCACTCAGGTCATTCCACTGACCAACATCAACCGTGTGCGGCGTAACGGCGATTCCGGCACAGGTACCACCTTGGGCCAGGGCATCGATTGCCTGACGGGTAACAGCTGGAATCCCCGTGGTATCAACGGTGTAGTCAACACCATAGCCATTAGTCAGGCTCTTGATCTTTTCAACCGGATCTTCTTCCTTACTGTTGATGGTAGCCGTTGCCCCAAGTTCCTTAGCCAGTTCCAGCCGTGAAGGAACAATATCAACGGCAATAACCTTGGTACAGCCGGAAATCCGACCAGCCATCATGGCAGCTAAACCAACGGCACCGGTACCAAAGACAGCAATCGTTTCACCTGGTTTTGGCTGGAGGTTGTTGAAGACCGTTCCTGAACCGGTAACATAGCCACAGCCCAGCGGACCAACCTTCCGCAGGTCAACATCCTTGTCAACCTTGATAGCGTTCCGTTCACTGACAACCGTGGTGGTAGTGAAGGAGGACTGGTTGAACATGTTGGCAATGTTGGTCGAACCTTCCTTGAATTCGTAGTCACCATCAGGACGAACACCAGACATGGAGCCTTTAGCAAAGTTCCGGCATTGGCTTGGCTTACCACTCAAGCACTTGTCACACTTACCATCGGACCAGTATGACATGATGATGTGGTCACCCGGCTTGAAGTCAGTTACGTTGGCACCAACCTTCTCAACAATCCCGGCGCCTTCGTGACCAAGAATAATTGGGTAGGCAATCACAGCGTCCCCATCACGAATTGCCTCGTCGGAGTGGCAGATCCCACTGGCAACCATGTGAACTTGCAGGTCAGTTGGCCCCAAGTCATGGAGTTCAACGTCATCCTTAATGACAAATGGGCCATTTTCTTTTTCAACAACTGCGGCTTTAATCTTCATAATAATAACCTCCAGTCAAACATCTGCATTGCATGTAAGCGATTTCACTTACATGGTTATACTAATATATTAATTTTGTAATGTCAACATTGTTTATAAAACGTTATAAATATATTCGGCAATAAATTAAATAAAATATGCCGACTGCAAGCTATTTTGTCTATGATTTCAAAGCTTTGTTTATAATGGCACCCGCACATTCACCTGCTGGCCATTAAAATGAATAATCACGGCCTGCTTAGGCTGGAGGTCAACCATCAGCGTTACACCGTCGACCCGCAGGCTCCGGGGCCCAGCATAGTACACGTCGAGTGGCCGGCGCCGCAATCGTGAAATTGCCCGCAATAGGTCTGCGGTAAATTTGCCTGAATCAATTGTCGGCGGCAATCCACTGATCAGTTCCGCCAGGGTCGTTTCTTTGGTCATTGTCATCCCTCCTCAAACTATCTACGCTTGAATATCGTGCTGGTAGGAGACCTTACTCCGGCCGTTAACTGAGGTTACTCGCAGCTGGTCTGGAATCTGCTCCTCCAATTCCGTCACATGACTGATAATTCCGATCATTCGATGGCCTTCAAGCTCCTGCAGGGCGCGCAGGGCATCGGCTAACGCGGCCTGGTCCAAGGAACCGAAGCCCTCATCGACGAACAGGGCATCGATACTAATGCCCCCACTCTGCTCCTGAATGATCTGACAGAGGGCTAGGGCTAAGGCCAGCGAGGCCATGAAGCTTTCCCCACCGGAGAGGGTCCGGGCACTCCGCGTCTTGCCGGCATTATCGTCGTACACGTTGACTTCCAGGCCGCTCCATTTGGCTCCGGCGCCATGGCGCTCGTTAGAGAGTTCAAACTGGTAGCGACCGTTTGTCAGCCGATCAAGCTGAACATTCGCCGCCGCCAGGACCTCCTGGAAGTAGGCCTGCAAGACGTACCGTTCCAGACTGAGGTGGTTCTCCGTATTACCGGTAACAACATCGGTCAGCGTCTGGAAGGCGTTCAGTTCTTTTTCCTGCTGACCATTCTTCTTAAGCATTCGCATGACCTTTTGCCGGGCCGTTGTTAGCTGCTCCTGCTGGGTTTCGTACTGGCCCGCCGTCCGTTGCAGCGTGCTCAGCTGCTCCTGGATCTTCGCCAATTCTGACTGGGTCTGCGCAATATTAGGAGCCGGACGCTCGGCAATTTGGTTCTTCAAGCGCTGAATCTGCTGTTCATTATCATGGGTCCGCGTCTGGTAGTCCCGGATGGCCGTCTGCAATTTTGGTAATTGAGGCAGCTGCTCCTGGACCTGATCCCAGAAGTCCCAGCTCAAGTCAGCACGGTAGTCTTGAAGCTCCTGGGACAGTTGCTCGTGACGTTGCTCCTGTTGCTCGGTCAGAACGGTATGCTCATTTTTAACCGTCGTCAGGCTATTTTTCGCAACCGCCCGCTGCTGGGTAATCGTGTGGCGCTCTTGATCAGCTGCCTGCAGTTGGTCAGTAAATTCGGTAAACTGTTTTTGAAGGTCGGCCACCTGCTGCTTAACAGTAGCTTCATCCCCCATCGCTTCCGGTAACTCTGCCTGCCGGGTCGCTAGAATAGCCTGATCCTTTGTCAGCTCCTGTTTAGCCCGCTGAACAGCTGCTTCGTCTTGCTTCAGTGGTTCTTCAAGATCGGCCACCTGTTTCTTCAGCTTTTCAAGGATCTGCTGCTCACGGGTAGCAGCGGCCTGCTGGTTCTGCAGATTTTGAACTGCTGTCTGAAGCTTTTGCCCATACTGGGTGATCTTTTCTTCCCAATTGCTTGGTAGCTCGGCACAGTCCAGCAGCTGGGCAAGTTGTGTTTGTGCATCGACAACATGATTCTGCAAGTCAACCAACTGGGCCTGGACTTGTTTGGCGCGCTCGGCCGTGCGGCTCTGCGCATCCCGACTTGCCTGGAGCCGGTCGTTAGCCGTCTGGAGTTCCTCATCGGTTACCATGACTGCCTGGTCATCCACGTGGGCTGGGTGCGGGTGATCAAGTGCTCCACAGACCGGACACGGTGATCCCGGCTTGAGTCTTGTAGCCAGCCGGGCGATCTGGTACCGGGCATCAGCATCGTTGAGGTCAGCTAACTGTGCGGTCTGCTGGTCAACAACTTTAGCCTGGTGCTTGAGTTCCGCCGTCAATTGGGCCTGCTACTTGACGGCTTCCTTTCGTGCTGTTTGACGGTCCTGCAGTGTCTGCTGGGCCTGCTGCAGATCGGCATAGTGACGTTGCTGTTGATCCAAGGTCCGCTGAGCAGCCGCCAAATCACCATGGGCCGCCAGTTGGGCAGTCACCTCCGCAATCTGCTGGTTCAGTTCCGCCGCTCGTTTCTGGTCAGCATCCCGTTGCTGTTGTGCCGCAGTCAGTCGTTGTTGATCACCCTTGACCTGGGCCTGCAAACGGTTGAGTTCAGCAAACAAAGGTAACTTCTTGCTCAGCTCACTGGCTTGGTCACGAAGCTTTTCCATCGTCGGCTTTTTTGCTACCAATTCCTGGTAATGCTGCTCACTATTCTTGGAACGGTTGTCGAGGTTTTGCAGCTGAGCAGCCAATTTAGTGATTTGTTCCCGTTGCTTAGCCAGTTCCTGTTCACCATCTTGCCACTGACGGTATGTAACCTGGTGATCCTGGAACCACTGCAGGTCGGCCAATTGAGCCTGCTGCTTGGCTACTACTGCTCTTTGCTCAGTCAGCTGCTTAGCCACCTGCTTAGTTTTTGCTAATTCCGTCAGCCAGCGTTGCAGGTCCTGCTCATCGTGAAGCCGCTTGGTTAACTGGTTAACCCGTGCCTGCTGTTCAACCTCTTGCTGGCTCAGAGCAGCCAGTTTCTGACGAAGGTTCACCAACTGGCTTTTAACTGTGGCTAGCCACTCGTCATTACTGAGCTCTGCATCTACAGTCGTCACGTTTTCCTTTGCAGACTGAAGTTTTGTTGCCTGATCAGCTAATCCCCGCTTCCGGTCAGTCAGCTGATCCTTCAACTGCTGCGCCCATTGTTCGTAGACGCTGGTGTTAAACAGGTCACGGAGAAGTTCCTCTTTCGTATTGCTGTCCGAATCCAGAAACTGGCGAAACTTGCCCTGGGGCAGTAAGACAATCTGGCGGAACTGGTCACGGGTTAGGTTAAGAAGATCGGTGATGAAGGTGTCAGCCTCCTTGATCTTGGTGACCTCATGCGGCTGGTCACTCTCCAGGGGGTAAATCAGTTGCACCGCCTGATTATGATCCACCGGCCGGCCCCGGCGTCCGATCAGGGTCTGCTTGGGCCGCCGCATCACCTGATAGGTCTGTCCCTGGTGGGCAAAGGTAAAGGTCACCTTGGTCTCCTGGTCAGGAGCGGCAAAGTCTGAGCGCAGTGCCGTCGCTGAGCGCTGATCATTAGTGGTTTTACCGAAAAGGGCGTAACACATCGCATCAAAGATGGTAGTCTTCCCCGCCCCGGTATTACCGGCAACCAGGAACAATGACCGTTTGCCAAACTCGGTAAAGTCAATCACGGTGTGCTCATAGGGGCCAAAATTCTGCAGTTCAATTTTTAACGGTCGCATTTACTTTTCCTCCCCATTGATCGCAGTCAGGGTATCGGTCGCCCATTTCACTTGTTGGTCGGTCATGTTGTCCCCCATGGTCTGCTGATAAAAGTCCGTCAGCAGCTCCATCGGCGACTGCTTACGGCGCGCCTGGGTATGATCAAGGGCGATTTGCCGGGCCGCATGGGTTCGGTGAAGGCTGACAATCTTTGGGTAGTGTTCGCGGAGCTTGTTGAGGACGTCTGGGATTCGTTCGTGATCCGTCAGTTCAACATCGTAGAAGTCATCCTGTGGGTATTGGGAGCTATTCGCAACCAGGTCCGCAAACGCCCCTTTAATCTTATGAATATCATGGACGGGCTTGAGCGGCACCCACTCGGCCTTAAAGGGAGCAGTATCCACGATCCAGACCCCTTTCTCCTGGTCAGCCTCAGAGACGGAGAATTTCATCGGCGAACCGCTGTAACGAATCCGGTCATCGTGCAGAGCGTCCCGATTATGCAGGTGGCCGAGGGCAACATAATCAAACGGCGCCAATGTGGCCGTGGCGACGGCACTCAAGCCCCCGACCTCAATCAGGGTCTCCGAATCCGCCGTCCGCTCACTCCCCGCCGCAAAGAAATGGGCCACGAGGACATGGTGTTTATCGGTGCTGAAACTCTTCTGCATCTCCTGGACAATCCGCGTCATCGCATCATTGACATTGCGAATTTTATCATCTCCAAAATAATTCCGGACGGCCTGAATGCCGAAGAATGGCAGGAGAAAGAATTCGGTGTCCGCGATCGTCACCGGGTGAAAGGCCGCCTCCAGGGTGGTATTCAGGTAGAAAGACTCCCGAGCAAACCAGTCGGCCCCCGTTCCGAGCCGGGCAGCAGAATCATGGTTCCCGCTGATGGCCAAGACCGGTAGATGGTCAACGAGGTTCAATTGATAGAGTTCCTGGTTAAGCTGGCATACCGCTGCCTCGCTAGGAATACTTCGGTCATAGAGGTCCCCAGCAATCACTACCGCATCCACCTTCTTCTCCTGTGCGATGTCCTCGATCTGTTTAAAAACATTTTGCTGGTCATCTAACAGGTCAAAGCCATTTAGATTCTTGCCAACATGCCAATCAGCAGTGTGCAGAAAACGCATTTTTATTCCTCCGCTTCTCAGTTTTGCCTCTATTATAATAGATACGTGAATTTTCCCCAACGAAAACAAAACAGGGATAGACAAAATGTCTATCCCTGTTTCACAGAGGGCGGTATGTGGGATTCGAACCCACGCGTGCCGGACCCACAAACCGGTGTGTT
>CAMCCW010000094.1 GCA_945873395.1 uncultured Lactobacillus sp.
TCAGTAACTTTCATTTCATTCTCCTAATTGATCTAATAAATTTTTAACAGCCCGTATTCGGGATGAATTGATAAAACTTTCATTTTGGTCTTCCTTTGCACTTGAATTGTAAATTCTCATTTCTTCTATCTACGATCGTCTACAACTGGGCTTTACCATCACGGTCCCCTATGGTAATGCCCTTGATGCCCAACCTGGTTCCGAACCCTCGCCATTCCTGGTAGTGGCGGATAATCTGAATGATGAGGTTAAAGAGGTTGGTCACTTCTCATCAGATCCCGACGCTAAGACGAACACGGCAATGCAACGGTTAATTACGCAAGAGGGCATTAACCCAGAGAGAACCTCGTACGTTGGAACTGATGGTATTTGGAGTGAAAAATGGGTAATTTCGCAGGGGGTCGGGATGACTTCTTACACGATGGTTAGCGATAACCAGTCCGTGGGGGTGAAGGCCTCAGGCGAACAGTCCATTAACAAACCGCATGCTGAGACATTCAGTCTTTATGGTTCGATCAGTAACTCGACAAGTCAAAAGATTCACGGGGCAGTCGAGATCGTGAATGTGCCGGATGTTGCTGATGGTCACAGTGAATTTACGCCGGTAATGGCTGGTCCAGCAAAGCTGAGCAGCATTAGTGGTAGTACCGTTGCCCCGGCAGAACAAGATCATGATATTATTGGTTCGGCCGAACTGCTATATCGTCTCAGCCCGATGAATCTGCGGAGTGCGCAAAGTGCCTTTGATCCTGCTGATGGGACCTGGCTGACGGCTGATCAAATTACCGATTGGTCCCTAGTTAAGGCCGTGGCGGTCAGCCTGATTAGCCAAGAAATTCCGCCATACACCACGCTTCGTTTGGCGATTCCAGTTAAGGATCAGCAGATTTATCACCATGTTGGCAAAACCATCTATGTATCCAGTGCGATCTTTAGTAAGGGGGTAGAGGATGATAGTGGGCTGCCGACGTTGATGATTGAACCGGCTTCTGAGCATTCTGCTAAGCTAAAAGTGGTCGGTGAGTATGATGAGCAGAAGTTAGACGTCACGTTTATCGATGATACAATTGGTGAGACGCTTAAGACAGTTACTAAGACCGGCCAGCGTGGCACTACTACCGACTATACGACTATAGCTGATGTTGATGACTATGTAGCTAAGCATTATATTTTGGTCAGTGATGATACTGAGGGCAAAATGATCACGTTTGACTACGATGACAATGTCGATCAGCATTACACAGTTCACTTGAAACACGATACTGAGGCCGTAACAGACTCTGTAAAGAAGAACCTGGTTGTTCATTATGTCTATGCGGATGGTCAGGCTAAGACCGGTACGGCTGCAGACGATGCTCAGGAAGCTATTACCTTCACGCGGACCGGTACGCATGATTTGGTTACGGATACAGTAGAATGGGATGCGTGGGATCAAGCTAGTCAGACATTTCCAGCAATTGCATCACCAATTATTTCGGGTTACACGACGGACAAGACAGAAGTAAGCAATGTTTCGGTAACAGCTGATTCACCGGAGACAACGGAGGAGACAGTCAAATATCGTGCCAACGAGCAGGAGCTGACTGTTGACTTTATTGATGATACGACTCTGGTAAAACGCTTAAGACGGTCACTAAGACTGGGCCAAGCAATACCGTCGTTGATTACAACACAGCTGATGATATCAAGGGTTACGTAGATGCCCACTATGAGTTGGTATCTGATGGTACTAATGGGCAAAAGATAATTTTTGACCATGATGACAAAGTTGATCAGCATTACGAGGTTCACCTAAAGCATGGCACCAGTGCTGATAGTCGTCAGGATACGATTAATGAAACAATCAACTACGTCTTCGCAAACGGTGCACCTGCGGCAGAAAGCTACCATGCCCACCTGTCTTCACTCAAACTGGTACTAAGGACTTGGTCACTGGTGTAACGACCTGGAATGAGGTGACTAGCCAAACCTTTGCCAGTCATGAGTCACCAGTAATTGCCGACTACACACCTGACTATCTAGTGGTAGGTGCAGAAGTTGTTAGCTTGGGCGATGATGATATCGTCAAGACCGTTACCTACACGGCTGATGAGCAAAAGCTGACCGTCACCTTTATTGATGACACGACTGGCGAAACGCTGAAGATGGTCATTAAAAGTGGACCAAGTAGTGCTGATACCGGTTATAACACAGCTAGTGATATCAAGAATTACACAGATGCCCATTATGAGCTGGTATCTGATAGTACTAATGGCGCTAACCTTGTGTTTGATCATGATGCTAATATCGAACAGCATTATGCCGTTCACCTTAAGCACCACACCAACCATCGCA
This sequence comes from uncultured Lactobacillus sp., assembly GCA_945873395.1. Lineage (GTDB taxonomy): Bacteria > Bacillota > Bacilli > Lactobacillales > Lactobacillaceae > Limosilactobacillus. The sequence continues at coordinate 2,335 of CAMCCW010000094.1, forward strand.
CAGACACTAAGAGCGTTCACCGGACGATCCATTACACATATGCCGATGGGACGCCAGCAGGTGATGATGTTGTTCAAACTGCGTCGTTTACGCGGAATGGTCAATATGACCAGGTTACTCATGAAACAGCTTGGGGAGACTGGACTGAGAACCAAAACCTTGGTCAAGTTGTTAGTCCAAAGATCGATGGCTACACGGCTAGTCAAGATGTGGTTGCTGAAATGGCAGTAACGCCGACGAGCGAGGACTCAGAAATCACGGTTGTGTATGGCAAGGCCCCTGATAAATCGAGAAAACCGAACCAGCCAGCTCAGCCCGAGAAACCGGGTCAAATTGATTATCAAGGACAGCCGCAAGAGATACCAAGTGCTTCAGCTGAAACTAGGAATAAGCTTTCACAAACAGGGGATGATAATGATTCTGCGCTTGCTGCCGGATTCATTGGACTGACCAGTCTGCTGGCAATGCTTGGCCTTGGAAAGAAGCGTAAGCAAGACTAATTTAATAGACGCAAATACCCGCTAAGGACGGACAAAATCACCCTCGTTTGTCACTTAGCGGGTATTTTATTCTGGTAAACTACAGCTATTTATTAAGCTAGCTCATCATGTAAAAGGCTTTTTGATTTAGCTATATGGCGCCAATAAGCAAGATCAACCGATTGACTCATCAAAGTGGCAATGGTCATCGGACCAACTCCCCCTGGCACTGGGGTAATTAAACCTGCTTTAGCTGCAACACTGTTAAAGTCAACATCACCGGTCAATTTTCCTGATTTTAAGCGATTGATCCCGACGTCAATTACTACCGCTCCTGATTTAACATCGTCCTTACTAATAAAGTGCGCAATTCCGGTTGCTACGATCAGGATGTCGGCCTGCCTAGTCAGACTAGTAAGGTTCTTAGTGTGCCGGCCAGCCATTGTAACGGTTGCATTCGCATTGTTCAATAGCGCTAGTAAGGGCCGGCCAACTAAGATACTCCGGCCAACAATTACAACGTTTGCGCCGACTAACTTAACCTCATAATGGCTAAGTATCCGCATAATCCCTCGGGGAGTACAAGCAACAGGGTAGTTACCAGGCTGGTTGGCATAAAGCTTACCGAGGTTTACCGGGTGGAGACCATCAACGTCTTTGTCCGGACGAATTGCATTGGTGATGGCAATTCCATCAAGGTGGTCAGGGAGCGGCTCTTGAACAATGATTGCGTCAATTGAATCGTCCTCGTTAAGTCTCCTAATCGTTGCCAGAATAGTAGCCTGTTTAACATCGACTGGAAGCCGATAAAGATCGGACTTAAGGCCTATTTTGACGGCTGACCGGTGCTTATTTCTGGTATAGATTTCACTAGCTGGGTCATTCCCCACAAGGATAACAGCAATCCCAGGGACAATTCCCTGTTTTCTTAGGTGTGCCACTCGTTGTCGACTATTTTCATTAAGCTCTTTTGCCAGTTTTCTTCCATCAATAATCATGAAATACCCCCTAGCAAGCACTTGCTACTTCAAAGAGCGAGCCAATATTATTCTTAATTTGGCGAGCTGTATCAGCCTGATTCATGGTATAAAGATGAATCCCGGCAACATCATTAGTCACTAAATCAACAATCTGGTCAATGGCATAGGTAATTCCTGCTTGTTTGAGTGCTTGCGGATGGTTCGCATACTTAGCCAAAATATTCGTAAATTTTTCTGGGACATTCACTGCACTCGTTTTTAGGATCCGATTGGCCTGCCGTTCATTAATAACTGGCATAATTCCCGTAATAATTGGGACATCGATTCCTGCGATTGCACATAGTTCACGAAATTGGTAGTAACAGTGATTATTCAAGAATAATTGAGTGATTATTTGGTCACAACCAGCATCGACCTTAAGTTTAAGATGCTGAATCTCCTCAACCATATTCAAAGATTCTGGATGCATTTCTGGGTAACAGGCACCAGTAATCTGAAAGTCGGAATAATTATCGTGGATATAACTAATCAAATCGCTAGCATGGCTAAAATCATTCTTCTTCTCTAAGTTTGGTCGTTCATCCCCCCGAAGGACCAAAACATGACTAACATGACGTTCACGCAAATTATCAATGATTTGGTCCACATCGTTTTTGCTTAAGTACCATGCCGGTAAATGGGCCATTGCTGGCACGCCACATTGGTTCTGTATATAATCAGCTACCCGAACAGTCTCTTGGGCCAGATTAGTGGCCTTGCTACTACAAGTAACACTAATAAACTCAGAGTTGAGCCCCTTTAATTCCGCCAATGTTTGGGTAAGGTGATCATTCCCCACCTGTGAGTTTGGTGGGAAAACTTCATATGAAAGAGTAGTCATTTAATCACCTTCTTTTAATTGGCGACGAACTTCTCGAGTTGTTTCAACAACGTTAATTAAGCTTGCTTTAGTCTCCTTAATTCCCCGAGTTTTCAAACCACAGTCAGGATTAATCCAAACCTTAGATGGGGCAATCTTGCTCAGAATCCGATTAATAGTTGTTTTAACTTCCTCAACTGATGGGATCCGGGGCGAGTGGATATCGTAGACCCCCGGGCCAACCTCGGTCTCAAAGTGCTGCTTTTTCAGCGAATCCAGAATTTCCAGGTTGGAACGGGAAGCTTCGAAGGAAATAACGTCCGCGTCCATTGCGTCAATCGCTGGAATAATATCCGTAAACTCGCTATAGCACATATGAGTGTGAATTTGTGTTTCAGGTTTAACCTTACTGTGGACTAAGCGGAAAGCTGGAATTGCCCATTCAAGATACTCTGAATACCAGTCTGATTTTCGTAATGGCAGCTTTTCCCGAAGAGCAGCTTCATCAATCTGAATGATCTTGATCCCACTTGCTTCAAGGTCAAGGACTTCTTTCTGAATAACAAGTGCCAATTGGAGCGTGGCTTCTTTTAAGCTAATGTCTTCACGAGGAAATGACCAGTTAAGGATTGTCACTGGTCCGGTTAACATCCCCTTTACTAACTTTTTCGTCTGTCCTTGAGCATACTTAGACCACTTGATAGTGATTGGGTGCAGACGCTTTACATCTCCCCAAATAATTGGTGGTTTAACACAACGAGTCCCATAAGATTGAACCCAAGCGTTCTTTGAGAAAATATAACCTGATAAGTGTTGACCAAAATATTCCACCATATCATTCCGCTCAAACTCACCGTGAACTAGAACATCCAGTCCGACCGCTTCCTGCCATTTCAGCCATTCATCAATCTTGCTTTTAATAAAATTATCGTATTGTTCCTGATTGATTTCGTGACGACGAAATTGTCGACGAACACTCCGTACCTCTTTTGTTTGGGGGAACGAACCAATTGTAGTCGTTGGGAGAACTGGTAACTTAAATTCTGCCTTTTGGAGCTTTTCCCGCTCTGCTCGTGCCGGTTGCCGAACAAAATCCTCATCCCTCAAATTAGCAATTTGAGCATGGAGCTCTGGATCTTCTTTTACTCGAGGTCTGGCAAATAATTTTTGATTATTTGCTAGCTGTTCCTGATCTTGTCCTTGGTAAATCGCCACA
>CAMCCW010000095.1 GCA_945873395.1 uncultured Lactobacillus sp.
AATACGAAAAGGAGGATTAGCGCATGAGTGAAGAACGTAATGCACGTAAGGTTTACCAAGGCCGCGTTGTTTCTGACAAGATGGACAAGACCATCACTGTCGTAGTCGACACTTACAAGAGTGCCCCTGTTTACGGCAAGCGTGTACGGTACTCAAAGAAGTACTACGCACATGATGAAAACAACGAAGCTAAGACCGGCGACACTGTACAAATCATGGAAACTCGGCCACTGTCAGCTAAGAAGCGTTTCCGTCTTGTAAAGATTGTCGAAAAAGCTGCTACCCTTTAATTTAGCAGATAACTCTAAAATTATTCGTATTCTAATTCTTATTTGTAAATGGAAGGAGGACATTAACCGTGATTCAACAAGAAAGTCGGTTGAAGGTCGCTGATAACTCCGGTGCCCGTGAAATCTTGGTAATCAAGATCTTAGGTGGTTCCCGAGTTAAAACAGGTAATATTGGTGACATTATTGTTGCTACTGTAAAGCAGGCAACACCAGGTGGCGTTGTCAAAAAGGGTGACGTTGTTAAGGCCGTTGTTGTACGGACTAAGCATGGTTTACACCGTAAGGATGGTTCATACATCAAGTTTGATGAAAACGCTGCTGTTTTGATTAACAATGACAAGAGCCCTAAGGGTACCCGTATTTTTGGCCCAATCGCTCGTGAGCTCCGTGGTGATGACTTCATGAAGATCGTCTCACTTGCTCCAGAAGTTCTGTAAGATTAACCAAAAATAAGGAGGTGCACAATCAACATGTTCATTAAGACAGGTGACAAAGTTCGCGTTATCGCCGGTAAGGACAAGGGCAAGGAAGGTAGCGTTAAGAAGATCTTAGCTGCTGAAAACCGTGTCGTTGTTGAAGGCATTAACATGATCAAGAAACATCAAAAGCCAAACAACGCAAACCCAAACGGTGGTGTTATTGACACTGAAGCACCAATCAGTGCTTCAAACGTAATGCTGATTGATCCTTCAACTAACGAACCAACCCGTGTCGGTTACAAGTTTGTTGATGGTAAGAAGGTTCGCGTTGCCAAGAAGTCAGGCAAGACCCTCGACTAATATTTGAAGAAAGGAGGAATAACGACTAATGGAAAACCGTTTGAAAGCTAAATACGAAAGCGAAATTCGCCCAGCCTTAATTGAAAAGTTCAACTACTCTTCAGTTATGCAAGCCCCAAAGATTGACAAGATTGTTTTGAACATGGGTGTTGGTGATGCTACTACCAACTCAAAGAACCTGGATGAAGCTGTTGAAGAACTTGGCCTTATCGCTGGTCAAAAACCACTGATTACCAAGGCTAAGAAGTCTATCGCCGGCTTCCGTCTTCGTGAAGGTATGGCAATTGGTGCCAAGGTTACCCTGCGTGGTGAACGGATGTACGATTTCTTGGACAAGTTAATCAACGTTGCTCTGCCACGGGTTCGTGACTTCCACGGTGTAAGCAACAAGGCCTTTGATGGTCGTGGTAACTACACTCTTGGTATTCGTGAACAATTAATTTTCCCAGAAATTGATTACGACAAGGTAAATCGTGTTCGTGGTTTGGATGTTGTAATCGTAACGACTGCTCAAAGTGATGAAGAATCACACGAATTACTTGCCAAGCTCGGCATGCCATTTGCTAAATAAAGGAGGTTCCACAAATTGGCTAAAAAATCAATGATTGCTAAGTGCAACCGTCCAGCTAAGTTCTCAAGTCGTGAATACACACGTTGTGCACGTTGTGGACGTCCGCACTCAGTTTACCGTAAATTCCACCTATGCCGGATTTGCTTACGAGAACTTGCCCACAAGGGACAAATTCCTGGTTTGAAGAAGGCTAGCTGGTAAACAAATCACCGACAAAAGGAGGAAAACATCGATGTCTATGAGTGATCCAATTGCAGATTTCTTAACTCGTATTCGTAACGCTAACATGGCTCAACACGAATCAGTTGAGGCTCCTGCATCAAAGATGAAGAAGGACATCGCTGAAATCTTAAAGAACGAAGGTTTCATTCGCGATGTTGAATATGTTGACGATAACAAGCAAGGCATCATCCGCGTATTCTTGAAGTACGGACAAGATGGCCAACGGGTTATTTCCGGCTTGAAGCGGATCTCAAAGCCTGGTTTACGCTCATACGTTAAGGCTGACGCTGTGCCAAAGGTTCTTAACGGTTTAGGTATTGCCATTATCTCAACATCTGAAGGTGTTGTGACTGACAAGGTTGCTCGCGCCAAGAACATTGGTGGCGAAGTTATCGCCTACGTTTGGTAATATATAATAATTAGTTAGGAGGTGTACGCATGAGTCGTATTGGTTACAAGGAAATTGACCTGCCAAAGGGTGTTGAAGTATCACAAGATGGTAACGTGGTAACTGTTAAGGGTCCTAAGGGTACTTTATCTCGTGAAATCTCACCATTGATCAAGATGACCGTTGCCGACAACGTTGTTAAGTTTGATCGTGACGGCGATTCCAACAAGTTAAAGATGATCCACGGAACTACCCGGGCTAACGTTAACAACATGGTTGAAGGTGTTGTTGATGGTTACAAGAAGGTTCTGAAGCTCGTCGGTGTTGGTTACCGTGCTCAATTCAAGGGCAACAAGCTGATCTTGACTGTTGGTTACTCTAACCCAGTTGAAATTGACAAGCCTGAAGATGTTGACATCAAGGTGCCTGACAACACCACCATCGAATTAAGCTCAATCAACAAGGAACACCTTGGTGATTTTGCTGCGCAAGTTCGTTCCGTTCGTTCACCTGAACCATACAAGGGTAAGGGTATTCGTTACGAAAACGAACACATCATCCGTAAGGAAGGTAAGACTGGTAAGTAATCTGATTAGATTATTCTATCAGCAACTAATAATTAACATAAAATTTTCAATAAGAGGTGACTATTGTGATTTCTAAACCAGATAAGAACAAGATCCGTCAACGCCGTCACTTGCGCGTTCGCGGTAAGATTTCTGGTACTGCGGAGCGCCCACGCTTAAGTGTTTACCGTTCAAACAAAAACATTTACGCTCAATTAATTGATGACGTAAAGGGTGTGACGCTCGCAAGTGCCTCCACAATTGACAGTGAAGTTAGTGGAAAGAGCAAGACTGAGCAAGCTAGTGGTGTTGGTGAATTAATTGCCAAGCGTGCTGCTGCAAAGAACATCACTAATGTTGTTTTTGATCGTGGTGGATACCTTTACCATGGTCGTGTCGAAGCCTTAGCTGACGCTGCCCGTGAAAACGGACTTAAATTCTAAAAAGAAGGAGGAATAACCTGCAATGACATCATCAGAATTCATTGATCCAGCAAAGTTGGACTTAGACGATCAAGTTGTTGCCATCAACCGGATTACCAAGGTTGTTAAGGGTGGTCGCCGGATGCGGTTTGCTGCCTTAGTAATCGTTGGTGATCGTAAGGGTCACGTTGGTTTCGGTACTGGTAAGGCTCAAGAAGTTCCAGAAGCTATCCGGAAGGCTCAAGCCGCTGCTGAAAAGAACTTGATCAGTGTGCCAATCGTTGGTACGACCATTCCACACGAAGTTATCGGTGTATACGGCGGTGGAAAGATCATGTTGAAGCCAGCCGTTGAAGGTTCCGGGGTTACTGCCGGTGGTGCGGTACGTAACGTTATGGACCTCGCTGGTATCGCTGATGTTACTTCAAAGCGTCTTGGTTCCAACACTCCTGTTAACGTTGTTCGTGCAACGTTTGAAGGTTTGAAGCAATTGAAGAGTGCTGAAGAAGTTGCCAAGCTTCGTGGCGTTTCAGTTGACCACTTGGCAGAATAAGGAGGGCACTAATTATGGCTAAAGTTAAAGTTACCTTAATCCACAGTGTTGCCCACCGTGAACCAACCCAACGTAAGACCGTTAAGGCATTGGGCCTGGGCAAGATCGGCAGTTCTAACATCCTGCCAGATAACGCTGCAACACGTGGCCAAATTTTCAAGGTTGCACACTTAGTTTCTATCGAAGAAGTTAAGTAATTACAATTAAATAATAAGGAGGTGCCTACTAAATGAAGTTAAATGAATTGAAGCCTGCAGAAGGTTCTCGTTCAAAGCGTCTTCGTAAGGGTCGTGGCCTTTCATCTGGTCATGGTTTTACTTCCGGACGTGGTACGAAGGGTCAAAAGGCTCATGGTAAGACTCGTCTGGGCTTTGAAGGGGGCCAAATGCCACTCTACCGGCAAATCCCAAAGCGTGGTTTCACCAACATTAACCGCAAGGAATACGCTATTGTTAACTTGACTGCATTGAACAAGTTTGATGACGGTACTGAAGTTACTCCACAAGTTTTGATGGAAAGTGGCTTAGTCAAGAACTTGAAGAGCGGTGTTAAGGTTCTTGGTAGTGGTAAGCTTGAGAAGAAGTTAACTGTTAAGGCTAACAAGTTTTCCGCTTCTGCAGTTTCAGCTATTGAAGCTGCCGGCGGTAAAACTGAGGTGATGTAATTTGTTCAAAGCCGTCAAGAATGCACTCAAGGTTAAGGATATTCGAAAGAAAATCCTGTTTACCTTGTTTGTACTGATTGTTTACCGAATTGGGGCGGCTATCACTGTTCCTGGAGTTAATGCTGCTGCATTGCAGGAGATTTCCTCGACCGGGTTAGCATCGATCCTCAATACGTTTAGTGGTGGTGGCTTGGAGAACTACTCATTGTTTGCGATGGGGGTTTCTCCTTACATCACTGCTCAAATTGTTGTTCAACTGCTGCAGATGGACATTGTCCCGCGGTTTGTTGAATGGAGTAAGCAGGGTGAAGTTGGACGGCGAAAATTGAATCAAGCAACACGGTGGTTAACGATTGTTCTGGGCCTTATCCAGTCAATTGGGATTACTGCCGGTTTTAACGCCTTGAGTTCAATCCACTTGGTTAATCACCCCGGGGTTCAGACCTATCTGACCATCGGGTTGATTTTAACCGCTGGTACAATGTTTGCTACTTGGATGGGTGATATGATCACGGAACGCGGCCTTGGTAACGGGGTCTCCGTCATCATCTTTGCCGGGATTGTTGCACAGATGCCGGGTGGAATTCGGCAACTCTGGGATGATCAAATTGCTGGTGAAACTGGTTCTGCACTTTGGATGGGGATCGGCTTCATCGCCTTAGTAGTTATTGCATTAATCATCATTGTGGCATTTGTCACTTGGGTTCAACAAGCCGAGCGGCGGCTGCCAATTCAATATACTCGTCGGACAACCACTTCACCATCAAGTAGTTATCTACCATTAAAGATTAACGTTTCTGGAGTTATTCCAGTTATCTTCGCGGGATCTTTCATTTCAACGCCGCAGACAATCCTGATGGCGTTTCAACAGAATCATGGTGGAGATACCTGGTACCAAGTTTTGTCAACGATCTTTAATATGCAGTCTGGCCCAGGGATTACCCTTTACATTCTGCTGATTGTTGTCTTTACCTTTTTCTACGCCTTTGTTCAGGTTAATCCCGAAAAACTTGCCGAAAACCTACAGAAGCAAGGCAGTTATATTTCAGGTGTTCGTCCTGGAAAGGGAACGCAGGATTATGTTTCGGCACTGTTAATGCGTTTGAGCACGGTTGGTTCACTGTTCCTGGGATTGATTTCCTTGATCCCATTGGTTGCAAGTAATGTTTGGAACCTCAGCCAATCAATCGGTCTTGGTGGTACTAGTTTACTGATCATTGTCCAAATTGCATTGGATCTGGTTCGGCAATTAAACGGTTTAACA
>CAMCCW010000096.1 GCA_945873395.1 uncultured Lactobacillus sp.
TTCAGCCTAATGAGGCGAAGGTATTGACCTTCTTCGGTAACTACATCGGGACGATCCGCGATGCTGGTCTGTTCATGACGGTCCCCTTCACCGATAAGCAACGCGTTTCACTGCGGGTCTGCAACTTCAACAGTCAGATCCTGAAGGTCAATGATTCAAAGGGGAACCCGGTCGAAATCGCAGCCGTGATTGTCTATAAGGTCGTTGACACCGCCAAGGCCCTCTTCTCGGTTGATGACTACGAGCAATTCGTCCAGATTCAGAGTGAGTCGGCAGTCCGGCACGTGGCAAGCGAATACCCGTACGATACTTTTGAGGACGATAATGCCCTGACCCTGCGGAGTAACCCAACGGAGGTTTCCGATCGTCTGACTGCTGAGCTGCAGGACCGGTTGAACGTGGCTGGGGTCAAGATCATCGAAACCCGGCTGACCCACCTGGCTTATGCTACCGAAATCGCCAGCGCTATGCTTCAGAAACAGCAGTCAGCAGCCATCCTGTCCGCTCGAAAGATCATTGTCGAGGGGGCTGTCTCCATTACGGAAGATGCCATCGACCGGCTGGCCAAGGAGGCTAACCTGAACCTGACTGATGAGCAGCGCCTCCAGATCATCAATAACATTATGGTGGCCATCATCAGTGAGCGGGGTACTCAGCCGGTTATCAATACTGGTACCCAGCAATAGGGTGGGCTGCCGCAATGTTTTACCTAACAATTCTAATGATCGAGCGGGTCGGCTTCGTCATTATCCTGGCCTTCCTGCTGGTCAATATTCCGATGTTCAGACGCTTGATGTCCTCGGATCGTTGGATTGATAAAGTTCAGCTGACAATTATTTTTGCCATTTTCGCGATTCTGACGAATAGTACCGGGATTGAGATTGATCCGTCTAACCACCTTCACGACAAGGTCTTTTTGACAGAGATCTCTAAGAATTACTCGATTGTTAACGCCCGAATTTTGACGGTCTCAGTTGCTGGGATCATCGGCGGGCCCTGGGTCGGTGGGTCGGTTGGCCTGATTGCCGGTCTGCACCGGGTCATGCTCGGGGGACTGGCATCCCAGTCTTGGTTCTATGTGCCCAGTTCGGTGCTGATCGGCTTGCTGTCTGGCTACCTATATAATGATCGACAGAATCCCTTTGCGGTGATGAATCCCTGGCATGGTTTCCTAGTTGGACTCTTGATGGAGACCATTCAGATGATCTTTATCTTCCTATTTAGTCCGACTGGTTGGACCCTGGTGCGCTACATTGCCCTGCCGATGATCCTGATCAACTCGATTGGGACCTCCGTCTTTCTCTCGATCATCGGGATGTTCCGGCGTCAAGAGGATGAGACCCGGGCCATGCAGACCCATTCAGTCCTGGAACTAACGAAAGAGACGCTACCTTACCTGCGAAATGGCCTTAATATGCAATCTGCTCGTCAGGTGGTTCGGGCCATTCAGAGTCACACTAATTTCGACGCCGTCAGCATCACTGACCGCCAGACCATCTTGGCCCATGTTGGGGCCGGAAGTGATCATCATATCCCGGGGAAAATGATGCTGACTCATTTATCAGAGATTGTTATTAAAAGTGGCCATGTTCATATTGCTCATAACCGGGACGAGATCGGCTGTAGCCACCGGGACTGTCCACTGGAGGCCGCAATTGTCGTTCCGCTGCGGATTAAGGGTAAGGTTATTGGAACGCTGAAGATGTACTACACGGCCGCATGGCGACTGACGCCAGTTGAAATCCAACTGGCAGAAGGCCTCGGGGAGATCTTTGCTAGCCAGATTGCTCTCGGGCAAGCAGAGATGCAGGCTAAGTTGGTACGGGATACCGAGATCAAGTCGTTACAGGCCCAGGTTAACCCGCATTTCTTCTTCAACGCTATCAATACCATCAGTGCAATGATGCGGCGGGATAGTGAGAAGGCCCGCCAGCTCCTCATTCAGCTGAGTACCTATTTCCGGGCCAACCTGATTGGCACTCGTTCCACCCGGATTACCCTGGCCCAAGAACGTGAGCATGTTAATGCTTACCTGACCCTGGAGCAAACCCGTTTTCCTGACCGTTTCAAAGTTCATTTTAATAACCAGGCAGGGGATGATGTCCTGCTGCCACCGTTCACGATCCAGGTGCTGGTAGAAAATGCACTGAAGCACGCTTTTGGCCACCGGATGCACGGCAATACCGTCAACATTGACCTAGAGGCGGTCGGTGATCGCTTACAGATTAAAGTGGCAGATAATGGTGAGGGGATTGCCCCTGATATTCTTGGCAAGCTCGGTCACGAGCCGGTTCATTCCGAACATGGGACTGGAACTGCCCTGCAAAATCTTAATCAACGTCTAATTGGTCTTTACGATAAGCGAAGTCAGCTAAACTTCGCTACTGGTAAAAATGGAACCACGGTTACAATTTCAATTCCGCTAGTTACGAAAGGGGAACCATAATCATGAAGGTGTTAATTGTTGATGATGAGCCGCTCGCTCGTGATGAGCTACACTACTTGGTTGAACAGAATTCCCAGGTGACAGGAGTCTTCGAGGCTGATGGGGTAGTAAGTGCCCAGAAGGTCGTGGATAAGGAGCACCCTGACCTGATGTTTCTCGATATCCAGCTGACCGACGGGAGTGGCATGGCATTTGCGGAGAGCCTCAAGAATCGCCCTAATCATCCCTACATTGTTTTCGCGACGGCTTATGACCAGTATGCTCTTGATGCTTTTGATGCCGATGCGATTGACTACTTATTGAAGCCTTTCTCTCAGCAGCGGGTTAATGATGCCATTGAACGGGTTGCTAAGCTGGTTAAGTCAGCACGTCCAGTGGCTGATGTGCAACGTCAGCAGGATAATCCGCGCTTGTCACTAACTAACGATGAGCGAACAATTATCCTTCAGAAGGACACGATCCTCTATCTCCAGACTCAGGATGGGGTGACCTCAGTTTGGGCCAAGGGTGGTCATCGGGTGGTCAGTAAACAACCCTTGACTAGCCTGCTCAAGCAGTTAGACCCCACCCAGTTTATCCGGATCCACCGGAGCTTTGCTGTTAACCTTGATATGGTCAGCGAACTTGAGCCCAGCTTTAACCATACCTATGAATTAACACTCAAGGATGGAAGCAAGGTACCGGTCAGCCGGTCCTACGTTACCCCAGTCAAGCGGGCACTGGGGATGCAATAATTAGTTAAATAATAAGCAAAAACAGTTGTTGAATAGGGAAAATTTCCTGTTTAGCAACTGTTTTGCTTTTAAATAGCTTCTGTGCAACTTAGGTCGTTTTGTGGGCATATGAGCAAGAAGAAGGGTATTTCACCTGGGGGAGAGGGCATTTCAGAATGAATTTGGGTTATTTTAGTGTGAAAATGCGCACAAAGTCAAATATTGCGTTAACATTACAGTTGTAATGATATTGCAATCGCAATATCGAGCAATTATTTCTATTTTATTTCTGTGGGAGGGAATATATTATGGACAAGAAGGATAAAAAGCCAGAAGCTTCCAACATTTATGTTCAAATGGGAATCTTCGCTGCTATTTTGTTTGTTTCTCAATTGATCTCTGATCTTTTTCCAAAGAGCTTTGTTGTGCCAACCCCTCTGATTGGTATGGTATTGCTTTACGTCTTGCTGGCTTGCCACATCGTTAAGCTGCACCAAGTTGAAAAGTTCGGTACGTTCATGATCGGTCTTATTGCATTCCTGTTCGTTCCATCAGGTATTCAATTAGCCGCTCACTTGGACATCATGCGTCGTGAAGGTATCCAAGATGTATGTGTTATCATCATCTCCACGATCATCTTGCTGATCGTTATTGCCTACGTTGGTGCCTTAGTTATGAACATTCACCACAAGATCACTGGTAACAAGAAAGACTAGGGGGCGTAATAAATTATGTCAGCTACAATTGCAACAAATCTAGCATTACCATTCACTGGTATTTTCATTTCATTAATTGTTTATCTTATTGGTATGTGGTTAACCAAGATTAGTAATGGTTTCTTCCTTTTCAACCCACTGCTGGTTGGGATGGTTTTAGGTATCGTTATCTTGGCTATCTGGGCTAAGAGCACTGGTTCTACTACCGCTGCTGTTTACACGAAGTACTACCTGCCAGGTGGTAACATTATCTTCTGGTTCTTGAACCCAGCTACTATGGCCTTCGCTATTCCTGTTTACAAGGTTAACGAAACCTTCAAGAAGTACTGGTTCGATATTATCGTAATCTGCTTCGTCGGTGGTTTCATTTCCCTGTTCCTGATTCAATTAGTATCTAAGCTCTTCGGTCTGTCCGCTGCTTCAACTGCTTCTATGCTGCCACAAGCTGCTACGACTGCCGTTGCTATGCCTATCGCCGCTGGTGTTCACGGTGTTCCTGCCGTTACTGCTATGGCATGTATCTTAAACGCCGTTGTTATTTACGCCTTGGCTGAATTCTTGATCAAGGTTCTGCGCCTCGACAAGATTTCACCAGTTGCTACTGGTTTAGGTTTAGGTTCTGCCGGACACACGGTTGGTTCTGTTAAGGCTCTTTCCCTTGGTGAAGTTCAAGGTGCTATGGCCGGTGTTTCAGTTCTGATCATTTCTCTGGCAATGGACATCTTGGTTCCAATTTACGCTAACCTGTTCATGTAATCTACTGATGGAGGATAACCGATTATGACCAATAATCATCAAAAAGTCGTCCTTGTCGGTGATGGTGCGGTAGGTTCAGCCTACGCATTTGCAATGGTTCAACAAGGGCTTGCCGAAGAGTTCGCAATCGTTGATTTGACGAAGAAGCGGGCTGAAGGTGATGCCCTGGACCTTGAAGACGCAACTGTCTTTACCGCGCCAAAGCAAATCTATGCTGCTGATTACGATACTTGTAAAGATGCTGATGTAGTAATTATCTGTGCGGGTGCAGCACAGAAGCCTGGTGAAACCCGGCTGGAGTTGGTTGGTAAGAATCTTAAGATTATGCATGAGATTGTTCAACCAATCGTGGCTAGTGGCTTTGACGGTGTCTTCATTGTTGCTGCTAACCCAGTTGACATTCTGACCTACGCGGTTCAAAAGATCTCTGGTTTTCCAACTAGTAAGGTCATCAGTTCTGGAACGTCTCTTGACTCTGCTCGCCTGCGGGTGGCACTGGCAAAGCGGTTCGGTGTTGACCCACGGGACGTCAATGTTAACGTCATGGCAGAGCATGGTGATTCTGAGTTTGCTGCCTACTCAAGCGCGACGATCGGCGGGTTACCGCTGTACGACCTCGCTAAGCAGGAACACATTTCTCAGGATGACTTACTGAAGATTGAAGATGATGTTCGTAACAAGGCTTACGAGATCATCAATCGGAAGGGTGCCACCTACTATGGGGTTTCAACCTGCCTGATGCGGATCACGAAGGCAATTCTGCGTGATGAAAATGCAGTTCTGCCAGTTGGTGCCTATGTTGATGGTGAATATGGTGTCAAGGACTTGTACCTTGGTACTCCAGCTGTTATCAACGCCAATGGGATTGCTAAGGTTATCGAGGTACCACTCGATGATCGCGAGCAAGCCGCAATGACTAAGTCAGCAGAAACGTTAAAAAAGACTGCCACTGATGGTATGACTAAGGTTGGCTTAGTCAACTACCTCTGGTAATCATAAGGCTCTTTGTCAATCGGTAAGGATGAAGAGATTTTTGAGAACTAGATTAAGCC
>CAMCCW010000097.1 GCA_945873395.1 uncultured Lactobacillus sp.
GAATTACACCGTTCATAACTTTGACCACTTCTATCAGATTCAGGATAAATAATAAAAGACCAGCGCAATTGCGCTGGTCTTTTATTATTTAATAATCATTCTTTAAGAGTTGCTCGATGGTCGCAAGAACGCCGTCATGGTTGTTATCAATGGCAGTGGTGTGGGCGGCCTGCAGCTTGATGACCGGGTTAGCGTTTTGCATGGCATAGCTTTGGTCAGTCATCGCCAGCATCCCCAGATCGTTTTCGTTATCACCAAACGTGACGATCTCGTCATCGCGTAGGTGGAGACGACGCTGGAGAACTGCCAGGGCATTACGCTTGGTTCCCTGGGCGTTACCGATTAGGTCGGTGTTGAAGCCGGAGTTCTCGATAATTAAAGATGGTGGCAGGTAGCCGTCCATCATGGCCGCAACCTTGTTGAGGTCGATGTGGGGTGCGAAGTTGATTGAAATTTTAGTAAATTGTTCGTCAGGATATTCGCTAAAGACCTGGCGAATATCTGGAACCCGCACCACCCTTTCGTAGAAGAGCTTGACGATAGCAAAATTCTTGGCATCCATTTGCCGGTCAACGTAGGAGGTGGTGGGACCCGAGACGACGAGTTGATTGATATCCTGAGGACCATAGAATCGGTCAAGGATGTGCATCACTCGCTCCAAGGCGGTTACCTCGATGGGGTAGGCGGCGAGAAACTTGTGGCCGTGATGAATGACGGACCCGTTCTGCGAGATGAAGTCCATCTGGTCAATATATGGTTGGAATTCCCGGGCTAGTCGAGGAAAGCTGGAACCACTTGCTGCTACAAAGCGGATGTTGCGCTTTTGAAGCTGGCGGAAGAGACGCTTGAAACGCCGTTGATTATAGTGGTGATCGTCACGCAGGAAGGTCCCGTCCATGTCAGTAGCAATTAGTTTAATGGTCATTGTGATGATTTCCCTCCCATGATAATGGAATGTTTTTAGCGTGCAGGGCTTGCAGGTAGGCGGCGAGGAACTTACTGGAAACCCGGGACTGACTACCATTGGCGACGGTGATGGTTACCCGGAAAGCCAGTTGGGTTCCCACCGTGACGGGCCCCACGATTATAGGTTGGTCACGCAGTTCGGGGGTGGTGGCGATTAGTTTCTTGTTGACTTCCATCACCGTATCCTTGACTTCGGAGATGACAGCATTGGGGGCAATGTAGATGTCGACATTGGCCACCATATCATTGCGTGAGAAGTTGCGTACGATGGTAATGTTGCGGTTGGGGATGTAGTTGAGGGTTCCGTCCGCACTGGTGACCTTAGTTGTCCGAATGCCCAGGGCGGTGACGGTTCCCTTGATGTTATCAACCTCGACAATATCACCCACGTCAAGCTGCTGTTCAAGTAGGATGAAGAAACCATTGACCAGGTCACTGACAAATCCCTGGGCCCCCAGCCCAAGAGCGATACTGAAGATCCCGGCCCCGGCAATCAGGGTACCAACCGGGACGCCGATCTCAGATAGCAGGGCGTACAGGAAGAAGAAGTAACAGGTGTAGCGGTAGATGTTAAGGGTCAGGGCCCGAATGGTGGCTAACCGGTTACTGTTCTTCAGTAGTTGGTACTTATTAGACTCCAAAAATAGGTGGTCAATGATACGACGTCCGAGCCACAGAATGACCGCAAAAAGCAGGAATGTCAACAGAATCAGCAGGAGCTTGTTCAGGCATTGCTGAAGAATTTGATGCCATGATAGGTCAGTGAATGCCTTACGGACCTCCTCAATTTGCTTGTTAAACTGGGCGTAACTGGCAGCGATGACCATATTATCTTTCCCCCTCGTTAATAATTAGGTCAATTTTACCAAGGAATGCCGCAAAATGTCGATAGGACAATTGTTGTTTGGTACCGTTTTGTGATATTCTAATCCTGAATAACTCATATGGATGACCACTTAATTATAAGGAGGGGTACGATGACTTTTGGACAATTAGCCGGCCTGATCGCCGCTATCGCTTTTCTGATCCTGGTCGTATTTGTCTGCGTTGTATTGACGCAGTTAAACAAAACGATGAAGGAGACCAACGCTAGCATCACACTTTTGACACGTGACATGGACAACTTAAGTAAGGAAGTTGAGGATGTCCTCGGTAACACCAATTCATTGTTGGAAGACATCAATAAGAAGTCTAGTCAGCTTGATCCAGCTGTTAAGGCAGTTGCGGATGTCAGTCAGAGTGTGATTGACATCAACGACAGTCTTCATGAGGTGACAGAAAAAGTCAACGCACGGCGGGAGAAGACCCAATTAGGGATGAACTTGTTGAAGACGGCTGGTAAGGCTGCCGTTATGAGCGGTATTACGCGGTTTAGAAAACGGCGTGCAGATAAGAAGGGAGTCGAGACAGATGAGTAAGAAAGTATTAATCGGAGCACTCCTGGGTAGTGTAGCAACTGCTGCAGCCTGGAAGCTTTTACCTAATGAGAAGAAGAACGCGTTGAAGCAACAGGTCAACGAAACGGCAACGGACCTGGCTGATTGGACGACCGATTACGCTTTGGATGCGCTCGACATTATTGATGCTAAAATGGCCGAAACGGAAGCTGCGGACCGGTTCAGTGGGGTTGTTGATGGTGTTAAGGGTGCCAAGGATAAGGCTAAAGAAAAAGCTAGTCACCTTGCTGATCGGTTGACCAACGATGACTTTGATCAAGAGACGGCAGACATCCGGCGGGAATTAGCCGCTGCCGCGCATCCCGATGACAACGATGATCCGGTTGTTGACGATGACATCGTGATCGATGCTACTGACAATAAGGATGAAAAGGACGCTAAATAAGCGAATTCTGCTACTGGCAACTAGCTGCTTATGAAAAAGGCAGCTAGTTGCTATTTTTTTGTTGAAAACGTTTGCCATTTTGGGGATGATCTGCTATATTAGTAAAGTTATGAAAAACTATGAAAACAGACGAGATCAGTAAAGAAAGGGCTATCTTATGGAGAAACAATCAGTAACAATTTACACCGTAGCACGTGAAGCACGGGTTTCGAT
The DNA here is from genome assembly GCA_945873395.1 of uncultured Lactobacillus sp. Taxonomy (GTDB): domain Bacteria; phylum Bacillota; class Bacilli; order Lactobacillales; family Lactobacillaceae; genus Limosilactobacillus. The sequence continues at coordinate 3,022 of CAMCCW010000097.1, forward strand.
GGCAACTGTTTCACGGGTTGTCAATGGTAATCCTAACGTTAAGCCGGCTACCCGCCAGAAGGTGATGGACGTCATCAAGCGGTTGAATTACCGGCCAAATGCAGTTGCTCGTGGCCTTGCTTCTAAGAAGACCACCACGGTTGGGGTTATTATTCCCCGCATCACTAATCCTTACTTTGCGGACCTGGCTTTGGGAATCGATGACATTGCTTCAATGTACAAGTACAATATCATCCTGACCAATTCCGACAACGATGATGATAAGGTCCTCAAGGTAGTTCGGAACTTGCTAGCTAAGCAGGTCGATGGGGTTATCTTCATGGGCTACAGTATGCCAGATGAACTGCGTGATGAACTGAAGAGCAGCAATACGCCGGTGGTGGTTGCCGGTTCCGTTATTGACGATGATGAACTAGCAACCGTCCGGATTGACTACGAAAATGCCGCTAAGGAAGCAACACTGAAGCTCTTGGATAACGCCAAGGACCACGTTGCCTTTGTTACCGGTCCCCTGAAGTACGTTATCAACAGTGATGATAAGCTGAGTGGTTACAAGGCCGCTTTAGCGGAACGTCACGTTGATTTTGATGACCAACTAGTCGTGGAAACCGATGGGACCTACCAGAGCAGCTATGACCAAGCGAAGAGGTTGGTCGAAGCTGGTGTCAAGGCCGCCTACGTCAGCAACGATAACCTGGCGGTGGGTCTGCTGAACGGTTTGACCGATAATGGGGTCAAAGTTCCTGATGATTTTGAGATCATCTCTTCCAATGACACCACCTACACCAAGATCTCCCGGCCAACGATCTCCTCGATCACCCAACCGCTGTATGATATTGGTGCGATCGCAATGCGGTTGCTGACTAAGCTGATGGATGGCACTGATTCCGCTACGGATGAGAAGGATGTCATCTTGGACCACGGCTTTGCCCAGCGGCAATCAACGCGGTAAATTACTTTGACAACACGAAGTGAAATCCGGGCCCAGCGAGAGGCCGCTGAAAAGGAGAACCAGTCCCCGGTTGCTGATCCGGAGCCGGTGGTAGAACGTAGCCACCACTTCTTTAACTTCTGGGGGACGATCTGCCTGATCCTGTTTGTACTGAGCACGGTCTTAAATGCAACCATCCTCAGTCCACGGTTTGTTCTCCATGAAGTTCGCAATTCGGTGGTGGAGACGACGATTACGGATCAGGTCAATGGTGCGCTGGAGCGTTATGGAGTGCCAACCTCAATTTTGACCGATAAGGATACTGGCCGCCTACTTAATCAAGCAGTCAACCAGGTCTATGCTGGTAAAAATATCCACCTGGACCTCAGTCGGGTAACCCAGCGTGCCGGAGCTGCAGCCGATAGTCAGTTGGCCCAATATGGCCTTGCTGGCGTGGGGAGTGCCGCCTCATCTGCTTTGAGTCAGAACGTCAACAGTGTGGTTAACAGTCAGCTAAATACACCGGCTGTGGAGAATCTGGCTAATGGCATTCACCTGGCTAAGGTGGTAGTCAATGCAATATTCATGGTGACGGGGATTGGTTTAGTGGCCTTAGCGATCTTAGCCATTTTTGGTCGCCACTTCGCCCAGAGCTTCAGCAGGATGGGGATTTGGACGGTTGTTGTTGATGGCGCCTTGTGTGGACTGGTTGGGAAGCTGGCTCCGCAGTTAGCGGCCGATCAGCCAGACTATACGGCCTTTGTGGCTCAGCTGTCGACTGATTTCATGCGGACGGCATTTACCACCATTGGGCTCGTCCTGGTGGTTACCATCATCCTGCTTATTTGGCGAATCGTTGGCCGCCGCCTGCTTTCCCGTCGTTGACCTTGAATTAATCGCTAAACTTTGCTAAACTTTATCTGTTTATCACATTAATTAAGAAAAGAGGAGTCAGTAATGTCAGGACATTCAAAATGGCATAACATTCAAGGGCGGAAGAACGCCCAAGATGCTAAGCGTGGTAAGATTTTCCAAAAGATCTCACGTGATTTGTACCAAGCAGCTAAAGCAGGTGATCCTGATCCAGCGAACAACGCTCAACTGCGTTTGGTAATTGACAAGGCACATGCGGCTAACATGCCAAAGAAGAACATCGACCGGGCCATTGCTAAGGCTTCTGGTATTGGTGGTGCCAAGTTCGAAGAAGTAACTTACGAAGGTTACGCTCCGGGTGGTGTTGCCGTTATGGTTTCCGCACTGACTGATAACAAGAACCGGACGGCTTCCGCTGTTCGTTCTGCCTTCAGTCACTCTGGTGGTTCCCTCGGTGCTAGTGGTTCTGTTTCCTACATGTTTGATCGTAAGGGCTTGATCGAAATTCTTCGTGATGGCCTGGATACCAGTGAAGACGACATGTTGATGGACGCCTTGGATGCTGGTGCCGATGACATGAAGGCCAGTGACGAAAAGTTCCAAATCTTCACTGACCCAAGCAACATGGCTAGTGTCCGTGACGCTCTTCAAGGCAAGGGTTACGAACTGGATACTGCTGAAGTAACGATGATCCCACAAAACCGGACCGCCGTTCCTGAAGATAAGGTCAAGCAATACCGGCACTTAATTGATGAATTAACTGCTAACGATGACGTTGCCGACATTTACGAGACTGGTATTCTGCCAGACGACGATGATGATGACGACGAAGAATAATT
>CAMCCW010000098.1 GCA_945873395.1 uncultured Lactobacillus sp.
CTTCATTAACCTGCCAGTTAGCCTGCTTGCCCTCATCTTCGGCATTATCGACCGCTGTGTAGGCCGCACAATGGTAGACTACTGCTGGCTTTAAGCTATCGAACTTGTCATCAACCGCCTGCTTATCAGTGATATCCAGGCCCTTGGAATCAAAGGCATCGTAAGCTACGCCGCGCTCATCTAACAGGTTCCGCAACTCACTACCCAGTTGCCCGTTGGCACCGGTGATCAAAATCTTCGTCATTATACTTCCCTCCAAAAAAGCCAGGCAACCATTAGCTGCCTGGTTAAATTATCTCAATTATTGACCGTTCTTCGCGTACTTAGCTTCAACTGCGGCCTTCTCGTCCTTCCACCAGTCTTCATGTTGGGTGTACCAATCAATGGTGTGTTGCAGACCAGTCTTGAAGTCCGTGTATTCAGGCTCCCAACCGAGATCGTTCCGCAGCTTAGTAGCGTCGATGGCGTAACGAAGATCATGACCCGGACGATCCTTGACGTGGTCGTAGGCATCCTTTGGTTGACCCATCAGTTCCAGGATCATCTCCAGGACTTCCTTGTTGTTCTTTTCACCGTTGGCTCCGATCAGGTAGGTCTCACCGATCTTCCCCTTGGTCAGGATGTCCCAAACGGCGCGGGAGTGATCATTGGTGTGGATCCAGTCCCGGACGTTCTTACCAGAGCCATAGAGCTTTGGCCGAATCCCGCTCAAGATGTTCGTGATCTGACGGGGAATGAACTTCTCGATGTGTTGGTAAGGACCGTAGTTGTTCGAGCAGTTGGAAATCGTTGCTCGTAGACCGAAGGAACGAACCCAGGCCCGGACCAGCAGGTCAGAGCTGGCCTTGGATGAGGAATATGGGCTGGATGGCCGGTATGGAGAGTCCGGGGTGAACTTTTCACCCTTACCCTCACCGTGGCCCGGCAGGTCTTCCCGTAATGGCAGGTCTCCGTAAACTTCATCGGTAGAGATGTGGTGGTAACGAACATCGTACTTCCGGCAGGCCTGGATCAGGGTAAAGGTCCCCTCAATGTTGGTCTTGATGAACGGGGTTGGGTCGATCAAGGAATTGTCGTTGTGACTCTCGGCAGCGTAGTGAACCACGGCATCGGCTTGGCTGACCAGCTTATCAACCAGGTCCTTGTCACAGATATCACCGACAACTAATTCTACCTTGTCCTTCGGCAGACCAGCGATGTTAGCCGGGTTCCCAGCGTAAGTCAGCTTATCTAGGACATTGATGTGTTCAACTTCGGGGTGATTATTAACGAGGAAGTGAACGAAATTGGAACCGATGAAGCCACAGCCACCGGTAACAATGATATTCTTGAATGCTTTCTTCATCTCTAAACTCCTTAGATTTCACCGTAAACAAATGGGTTGTTCTTTTCGAATTCCGTGAAGGTTGGTTGCTTGGCATCCTTCTCGGAGGTGATAGCCTTGTCGAATTCGATTGGCCAGTCAATGTTCAATTCAGGGGTCTTGAAGGAGAAACCACCATCGGCTTCAGCGTCGTAGTAGTTGTCCACCTTGTAAAGGAAGTTAACATTGTCAGTCAGGGTCAGGAAACCATGGGCAAAACCACGTGGTACCAGGAGTTGACGATGGTTACTTGCGGAGAGAATGTAGCCTTCCCATTGCTTGTACGTTGGAGAACCCTTCCGGACATCCACAATGACATCCAGCACGGCTCCGGTAACGACCCGGATCAGCTTCGTCTGGGCAGCCTTCCCACGTTGGAAGTGCAGACCCCGCAGCACGCCGGCCCGGCTAGACAATGATTGATTGTCTTGAACAAAGTTGAAGTCGATCCCGGCTTCCTTGAAGTCCCGGTCAGAGTAGGTTTCCTCGAAGAAGCCCCGGTTATCGCCGAAGACCTTTGGCGTAATGATCTTGACATCCTGTAACTTAGTCGTTTGTACCTTTAATTGTCCCATTATTTTCCTCCTAATCTTGCTTAGCTAACCGCAATAAGTATTGACCGTAGTCGTTCTTCTTGAGCGGCTGGGCCAATTCGACCAGCTTGTCCTTATCAATGTAACCCATCCGGTAGGCAATCTCTTCGAGTGCCGCCACCTTCAGATTCTGCCGCCGCTCGATCGTAGCGATGAAGTTGGCCGCTTCTAGCATAGAGTCGTGAGTCCCGGTATCTAACCAGGCATAGCCCCGCCCCATCAGCTTGACGTCCAGCTTGCCCCGTCGGAGATATTCCTTATTGACATCGGTGATCTCCAGTTCACCACGAGCGGATGGCTTGATGTGCTTGGCAATATCAACCACATCGTTGTCATAGAAGTAGAGACCGGTGACCGCGTAGTTACTCTTCGGGTGGGCTGGTTTCTCTTCAATTGACAGAGCGTGCATCTGGTCATCGAAATCAACGACCCCGAACCGTTCCGGATCGTTAACGTGGTAACCAAAGACCGTTGCCCCGTCAGTCTTCTTGGCAGCGTCTTGAACCAGTTGGGACAGGCCCGCACCGTAATAGATGTTGTCACCCAGGATCAGGGCTACCGAGTCATTCCCGATAAAGTCCTCCCCCAGGATGAAGGCTTCCGCCAGGCCATTCGGGTGTTCCTGAACCTTGTAAGAGAAGTTCATCCCCAGGTCAGAACCATCCCCCAATAGTTCCTTGAACAGGGGCATGTACTCTGGCGTTGAGATCACCAAGATGTCCCGAATCCCGGCCAACATTAAGGTCGACAATGGGTAGTAAACCATCGGCTTGTCGTAAACCGGAATCAACTGCTTTGAAATTCCCCGGGTAATCGGGTACAGACGGGTACCCGATCCACCAGCTAAAATAATTCCCTTCATAAGGGGACCTCCTTTTGCATTCAAAAGTCCATCCATTATTCTATCACAGATATAGAATGTGTACTTAAACCAGTATGATTTTAATCAATTTTGCGTTGTCCGGGCCAGATCTTCAATCAATCTGATCCCCGCCTGCATACCAGGATTACTATCAGTATAAACTGCGATTGTATAGCCACCGTTAGGGATGTATCCAATACTAGAAACATTCCAGAATGAACTGTTTCCCATAGTGTTCCAACCATTCTTTATAAAGAACCGACTACTACCAGCGGAAATTCCCCAATTTTGACCAGCCGATACGGATCCCATCAGGCTCTTGATATAGTTTTGCGACCGCTGATTGAGGTAGAAGGAATTATTGGTCATAAAGATTTCATGAAGGAGCCGCAACTGATCCGTCGCCGTCGTCTCCGTATAACCCCAGTGTCGGTCAACAAACGTTGAGTTCATCCCCAGGGCCTGGAACAGGGGTTGGCAACCACGAACCCCACCTAAATAACGGTAAAGAATCGTCGTTGTCGCATCGTTATCACTGTAGCGAATCATCCGTTGAGCAAGATTCTGTTGGGTCGCGTCGAGATTGCCGCCCGTCACGTGCAGCAGCTGTGCCAGGACTGCTACCTTCGTCGTGCTAGCCGTTACGAAGCGGTGACCAGGCACGTTGGTATAGGAACGCACTTCTCCAGATGGTAACTGGATAGCGATCGAAACCGGCCGGCCGTAACGAGCAATGATGCTACTCCACGTATTTTCAATATTTATGAAAGTAGCTGGGGAATAATAGTCAACCGCGCTACCGTTACCGGCTGGATCGTTGGTATAACGGTGAATCAGCCGGATCATCTTCCCTTGTGCCTGACCAGGAATATTCATGCTGACATTAAAGCCCGAGCGGTTGCTGTTGCTGATCCACGGGTAGACCCGCGCTACATCGTCACGGGACAAACTACCATCTGTAATCTGCTGCCGGGTAAATTCATGGCCATTCTTATCCACCATAATCAGGTACTGATACGGCCGACTGGCGATCGTCGAAGCAGCATGCCAACCGCTAACCTGCATCGTGCCACCATTAACGCGGATGGAATCAAAGCTTCCGGCATTCGTCGCGTAAACATCACTATATTGGTCATAGTAGTCATGATTTCCCGCCGGGTCGCCACTGAAGCGCAGGATCAACTGGAGGTTGCCCTCTTCCAGCGGTACTTTAAGATCCAGATCGGCACTAAAACCACTAGTCAGACTCTTATAAATTTTAGGATAAACGCGGGCGACATCCGGACGCGCGAAGAGGGTCAACTTTGCACGACTAATCTCATGGCCATTATTAAGCAGGATCACATAGGCATTCTGCCGGTTGATGGCATTATCACTCACCATCCAGCCGGCAACACGGTAACCATGCTGACTAGCGGTGAAAGAGTCAATGTAGGAATGGGACTGGTTAAGGGTCGTTCCCGCTAACCAGGCGTCGGTATACTTACTGCCCTGGGTATCACCATTTCCCTGGTCCGTGGTTGAATACCGGCTCACCAGTGAATAGGTGTGACCAGGGGTTAGGGAAACATTATTAAACGTATAGGCAAAGCCGGACCGTCCCGCCGAACTGATATTCCGAAAAGCCTGGGCCACATCCGGACGGGCAATGTTTTGCACCCGAACCGCGACTAACTGCCGGTTACTGGTGTTGTCAAACAAAATTAGGAAGTGGTTAGGCTCAATAGCAGTATAGTTGGTCGCATGCCAGCCACTAACCACTACATTTCCGTTACTGAGGTTAAAGTTATCCAGGTAGGCATGGTTACTCTTGTCCACCGGACTGAAGTTACGAACGTTAAACCAGTAGTCAACGTGTTGACCTTCACCATTCTGGGCATCGCTGTAACGCGAGATGATACGTAAATCGTGGTTGATGTCGACATTTGCTAATGAAAAGCTGGCCGTAAAGCCGGACTTGCCGGCATTGATCACCTGGGGATAAGCCTTAGCAACATCCGGCCGGTCATTACCAACCAACTGCCGACCGAGTTCCCGATTAGTAGTCTGGTCAAACAGGATAACAAAGTGGTTAGGATTCCCTAGGGCCTGGTTAGTAGCGTTCCAGCCGGCCACGTTAATCAGGTTATTGCTGATGGTAAAAGTATCCAGACAACCATAGTTATTCTTATCCAGTTGCACCGGCTGTGCGGACCAGTAGTCGACATGCTGTCCCTCACCGCTTTGACCATCACTACTGTACCGAGAAACCACCTTGATCTGGTCGTTGACGTCATTAACCTCGTCCCACTTCAGGTCGGCCATGGTTGCTTGGTAACCCGATTGTTCCGCATTGGTAACCTGAAGATAAAGCTTGGCAATATCAGGCCGGGCCTGGCTCCCGTCGATCTTAGTCCGTCCCAGTTCTTTCCCATTAGTCTGGTCAACGGCAATGACGTAGCGGTATGGTTTATCTGCCGCCTGGTTAGTCGCCTGCCATCCCTGCACCTGTAAGTTATTTTGGTCGACCTTAGCACTGTCAACCCAACCATAGTTACCATTGTCGACCGGCTGGGGAGCAACCTGGGTGATCGTTGCTGGTTGCTGCGACGCCCCAGTTGTCGTTTGGTCGGCATGGGCCACCCCACCGACTAGCACTCCGGCGGCCAACGCGATCGTTGCAACACTGGCAACGCACCATTGCTTACCCGCTTTATAGAGTTTAAAATGCTTCTTAATTTCTCCCATTTTCGGCATCCTCCCTACCTATACCTATTGTCTATTTGTAAGCACCGAATAACAACACGTATTGAAAAAAGAGCGCCCTGCGTAACACATCG
>CAMCCW010000099.1 GCA_945873395.1 uncultured Lactobacillus sp.
CAACTGTCGATGTGGACAATGCTCGACGTGATCGCACCGACCGTCATTCTCGCTCAGGGAATCGGTCGCTGGGGAAACTTCATGAACCAGGAGGCCTTCGGAGTGGTTACCACGCGGGCCGCTCTGCTGGCGCAACACATTCCCCACTGGATTGTTAACCAAATGTACATCGGTGGTCAGTATCGGGTACCGACCTTTTTGTACGAGTCACTCTGGGATCTGTTGGGCTTTGTCCTGTTGGTAAGCTTGCGTCACCGTCACCATCTTTTTCGGCGGGGCGAGGTCTTTTTGGCTTACGTGATGTGGTATTCGTTCGGCCGCTTCTTCATCGAGGGGATGCGGACGGATAGCTTGATGATCGGTTCCGTGATTCGGGTGTCGCAGCTGTTGTCGTTGGTGTTCTTCAGCGGAGCACTGGTCGTTTTGCTTGTACGTCGTCACCGGGGGAATGTTCCCTGGTACCTGCAATCAGAGTAATATTCATTTAGAGGAGAGATTAATCATGACGGAAAAAGTAGCAGTATTAGGTGCCGGTTCCTGGGGCAGTGTCCTGGCTAACCTGTTGGTCGACAACGGTCACGATGTTGAATTGTGGTCCCGGGACCAGGACCAAGTTGATCGTTTGAACAAGGATCACGTTAACCCGGCCTACATGAAGGACTTCACCTATTCGAGTAAGCTCCACGCCACGACTGATATGAAGGCCGCGGTAAAGGGGGCCGACGTCGTTCTGATTGTGATCCCAACCAAAGGGATTCGTCAGGTAGCCCACAAGCTCAATGGGGTGCTGGCTGACCTCGACCAGCGTTCTCTGATCGTTCATGCGACGAAGGGATTGGAACAAAATACCTACAAGCGTCCTTCCGAAATGATTAAGGAAGAGGTCGATCCAAAGTACCGGCGTGACATTGTGGTGCTCTCTGGTCCTAGCCATGCCGAATCCGTGGCGATCAAGGATATGACGGCGGTAACGGCGGCCTGTGCCAACTTAGCAGACGCCGAGAAGGTCCAGAAGCTCTTCAGTAACTCCTATTTCCGGGTCTACACCAACGATGACGTGATCGGGGCCGAATTCGGAGCGGCCCTTAAGAACATCATTGCCATCGGTGCGGGTGCTTTGCAGGGATTGGGCTACCACGATAATGCTCGCGCGGCTCTGATCACCCGGGGACTGGCCGAGATTCGTCGGCTGGGGGTAGCCTTTGGTGCCAACCCAATGACTTTCATCGGCCTGTCTGGGGTCGGTGACCTGGTTGTTACGGCGACAAGTAAGAACTCCCGGAACTGGCGTGCTGGTTACCAGCTTGGCCAGGGCCAGAAGCTCGACGACGTCATTAATAACATGGGAATGGTGATCGAAGGGGTCTACACCACCAAGGCGGCTTACGAACTCAGCAAGAAACGGCAAGTCCAGATGCCAATTACAGATGCCCTCTACCGGGTTCTGTACGAGGGTGAGGACATCAAAACCGCGATTTCTCAACTGATGAGCCGAGATCTAACCTCCGAAATGGAATAAGTATGGTAAAATACGATTGGGTAACTTTGAGAGAAATTGAAGTTATGGAAAGGATTTTGTAGTTATGAAACGTGTTAGAAAGGCAATCATTCCTGCTGCCGGTTTGGGGACCCGGTTCCTCCCAGCTACTAAGGCATTAGCCAAGGAAATGTTGCCAATTGTTGATAAGCCAACGATCCAGTTCATCGTTGAAGAAGCGCGGAAGTCTGGGATCGAAGACATTGTCGTGGTTGATGGTAAGAACAAGCGCTCCATCGAAGACCACTTTGATTCCAACCCAGAATTGGAAGACAACCTGCGTTCTAAGCATAAGGACGAAATGCTGAAGCTGGTGGAAGACACCACTGACATCAACATCTACTTCATCCGCCAATCCCATCCTCGTGGTTTAGGGGACGCGGTCTTGACGGCCCGGGACTTTATCGGGGATGAACCATTTGTTGTTATGCTCGGTGATGACTTGAACAACATCAACAACAATGGTGAACCGCTGACCAAGCAACTGATTGAGAGCTACCAGCAAACCGGTGCCTCCACGCTGGCCGTAATGCGGGTTCCACACGAAGACACTGCTAAGTACGGGGTTATCAATCCAAGTAAGGAAGTTACTCCCGGCCTCTACAATGTAACGAGTTTCGTTGAAAAGCCAGCACCAAAGGATGCACCAAGTGACTTGGCCATCATCGGTCGTTACGTCTTCACTCCAGAGATCTTTGATGTTCTGGCTAAGACGAAGCCTGGTAAGGGTAACGAAATTCAGCTGACTGATGCTATTGATACGCTGAACCAGACGCAACGGGTCTTCGCTCGTGAATACAAGGGTGACCGTTACGATGTCGGTAACAAGTTTGGCTGGGTTAAGACTAACATTGAATATGGTCTGAACCACCCACAAGTTAAGGACGAATTACGTGACTACATCAAGAACCTTGGTGCAAAGCTCACTGCCGAAGACAAGAAGAGCAGTAAGAAGTAATTTGCCAAATCAAAATCCGCTGTCAATAAGGCAGCGGATTTTTGCTTATTATAAGTAAGCAAAGTGATAGACAAAGTGGACCGCAGTCGGTATGATAAGGACAATGATTGATAACGGGAGGAAAAGTTCATGGCAGAGACAAAGAATTATGATGTGGTGGTAATCGGTGCTGGTCCCGGTGGAATGACGGCGGCAATGTACGCTTCTCGGGCTAACCTATCCGTGGTGATGCTGGACCGGGGAATCTACGGTGGTAACCTGAATAACACGGCTACGATTGAGAACTACACGGGATTCAAGAACGTGCAAGGGCCGGAACTGGCCAAGCAGATGTATGATGGCGCCACCCAGTTCGGGGCTGAATACGCCTACGGGACGGTTACCAAGCTGGTGGACAAGGGCGCTACTAAAGAGATTACGACCGACATGGGTGACACCTATGTTGCCAAGACCGTCGTGATTGCCACCGGATCGACTCAACGCCATCTTAACGTTCCCGGTGAGGAAGAGTTCGGCGGCAAGGGAGTTTCCTACTGTGCCGTTTGCGATGGGGCCTTCTTCAAGGGACTTCACCTGGTGGTCGTCGGTGGTGGCGACTCCGCGGTTGAGGAGGGGATGTACCTGACTCAACTGGCTTCCAAGGTGACAGTCCTCGTCCGTGGCGACCACCTGCGCGCCCAACCACTCCTGCAGGATGAGGCTGCTAAGAACGATAAGATGGAGTTCGTCTACAACACTAGTGTTACTGAGATTGTCGGTGACGATATCAAGGTAAGCGGGGTAAAGACTCATAATAACGTCACTGGTGAGGATGGTGAAATGTCTGCAGATGGGGTCTTCATCTACGTTGGTAGCGTGCCAATGACGGCGGCCTTCAAGGACCTAGGGATCCTGGATGACCAGGGCTGGGTTAAGACCGATACCCAGATGCGGACCAGCATTCCGGGGATCTTTGCCATCGGGGATGTCCGTGAGACGCCGCTGCGCCAGATTGCCACAGCAGTTGGGGACGGAGCCATCGCCGGTCAGCAGGTCTACCAATACATTAATAGTGCTAAGTAATTTTATGGGTGGCTAGGTCAGAAGTATTTCTGGTCATAGCTGCTTTTTTATTTTGAGTAAAAATTTAGTAAAATAATTAGTAAACTTTCCCATTAAAACTAATCTGCGGTATACTAGACAGCAGAGAAAAGAGTAAAGGAGACTTCACTGTGAGCTGGAAAGATACCTATCAAGTATGGAAAGAACGGACGGATCTCGATCCGCAATTGAAGCAAGAATTAGACGCCATGAACGATGACAAGGAAATTGAGGATGCCTTTTATGGTCCTCTGTCATTCGGGACGGCGGGGATGCGTGGTCTGATGGGACCAGGTATCAACCGGATGAATATTTATACTGTTCGTCAGGCAACTGAAGGGTTAGCAACCCTGATGGACTCCCTGGGTGATGATGTTAAGAAGCGCGGGGTTGCCATTGGTTACGACTCCCGTCACCATTCTTACCAATTTGCCCACGACTCTGCCCGGGTTCTTGGTGCCCACGGCATTAAGGTCTACATTTACGACAATGTTCGGCCAACCCCAGAATTGTCTTTCGCTGTTCGTGATAACCACACCTACGCCGGAATCATGATCACGGCTAGTCACAACCCAAAGGAATACAATGGTTACAAGATCTACGGTGAAGACGGTGGGCAGATGCCACCAAAGGAATCTGACATGATGACCGGCTACATCCGGAAGATCAGCGACATCTTTGACATCAAGCTGGCTGATGAACAAGAAATGCTCAACAGCGGTCTGGAAACGGTTATGGGTGAAGACGTCGACCACGCTTACCTGCAACACGCCAAGGAAGTTACGGTTAACCCTGAACTGGCTAAGGAATACGGTAAGGACATGAAGTTCGTCTTCACGCCACTCTGCGGGACTGGTCGGATGCTGGGTGAACGGGCCCTGCGTCAAGCCGGCTTTACCAACTTCACGATTGAACCAACTGAAGCCCAACCAAATGGTGACTTCCCAGGTCTGAAGCATCCAAACCCAGAATTCCCAGAAGCCTTCGTACGGTCCATCAAGCTTGGTAAGCAGATCGATGCTGATGTCTTGATTGCCACCGATCCCGACGCTGACCGGCTGGGCTGTGCCGTTCGTCAGCCAGATGGTGAATACCAACTGTTGACGGGGAACCAGATTGCTTCTATCATGCTCCACTACATCCTGGAAGCTCACAAGCAAGCGGGTACGCTGCCAAATAACGCTGCAGCGGTAAAGTCCATTGTTTCCACGAACTTCGCGGCTAAGATTGCCGAAAGCTACGGTGTATCAATGATCAATGTCCTGACTGGGTTCAAGTGGATCGCTGACCAGATTCACCAGTACGAGACTGGCAAGGCTGACCACACCTTCATGTTTGGTTTCGAAGAGAGTTACGGTTACCTGGTAAAGCCATTCGTCCGGGACAAGGATGCTATCCAATCTCTGACCTTGCTGGCTGAGGTTGCTGCTTATTACCGGAGCCGGAACATGACCCTGTACGATGGCCTGCAAGAACTCTTTAAGAAGTATGGTTACTTCCGTGAAAAGACGATCGCCAACACCTACGCTGGGGTTGACGGCCCGGCTAAGATCCAAGGCCTGATGAAGAAATTCCGTGAAGAAGCACCAAAGGACTTCGCTGGTCACAAGGTTGTTGTTACCGAAGACTTCTCCAAGGGTACTAAGACGACGGCTGATGGGAAGGTCAGTGAACTGGGGATTCCAGAATCCAACGTCCTGCGCTATGTTCTGGACGATGAAACCTGGATTGCTATCCGGCCATCCGGTACGGAACCAAAGTTGAAGTTCTATATTGGAACCAGTGCGGACTCCCTGGACAAGGCCAACGCTAAGTTAGCGGACTTTGAAAAGGCTCTGCAGGAATTCGCCGAAGAATAAAATTATATAATTCATAAAGATACGAAAAGCACTACTAGATTCAACATATTGAACCTGGCAGTGCTTTTTTGTGTACTAAAGGTAATTTAAATTATATTTCACATGTATTATAATTAAGTTATGATCCTAAATTTCAAGAATAAGTTAGCCACTGGACTCAAATAAATAATACTGA
>CAMCCW010000100.1 GCA_945873395.1 uncultured Lactobacillus sp.
GGATGGGCGCCTGAATGATGAGGCCTCGAGTAAGCTCCACGGGATCCGTCAACTGATTGTGAAGACAGAAGGGGAAATCCACCAGCAGATGGAACGCTACACCCGGGGGAAGGGCGCCAAGTACCTGAGTGAGCCAGTAGTAACCATCAGAAATGACCGTTATGTTGTGCCGGCCCTGGCCCGTTACCGGAATAAACTAGGTGGGGTGGTCCACGACCAGAGCGCTAGTGGGCAGACCCTCTATATCGAGCCAGCCGGAGTAGTTGAGTACAACAACCGCCTGCGCCAGGCCCAGATTGAGGAACGCCAGGAAATGTTACGGATCTTAGCTGAACTATCAGCTCTGATTGCCCCATACCGGCACGATATTCAAAACAACGAACGAGTACTGGGCAAGCTAGACTTCATCAATGCCAAGGCCGCTCTGGCCCACGATATGAAGGCCAGCTTACCATTACTCAGCCGCGAGAATCACGTCAACCTTCGTCATGCCCGCCACCCCTTGATCGATCCCACGAAGGTCGTTCCTAACGACATCAAGATCGGTGAGGATTACCAAGCCATCGTGATTACCGGACCGAACACCGGTGGGAAGACAATTACCCTGAAGACGCTGGGCCTGATCCAACTGATGGGTCAGTCTGGCCTGTTTATCCCAGCCGAAGAAGGGAGTACGATTGGGGTCTTCGATAACATCTTTGCCGACATTGGTGATGAACAGTCATTGGAGCAGAACCTCTCAACCTTCTCTGGCCACATGGACAACGTGAAGGCGATCCTCGAACAGATCACCGACCGGAGCCTGATCCTGCTGGATGAACTTGGTGCTGGGACTGACCCGAAGGAAGGGGCCGCCCTGGCCATGGCCATTCTGGACCAGATTGGCAGTAAGGGGAGTACAGTGGTCATCACGACCCACTACCCCGAGCTAAAAGTATACGGATACGATCGGGCCAAGACTATCAACGCCAGCATGGAATTCGATACTGAAACTCTTCAGCCGACTTACCGGCTCATGCTGGGGATCCCCGGCCGCTCCAACGGGATTGAGATTGCCCAACGTCTGGGAATCGATTCGGCCGTAATTGATGAGGCCCGTTCCCTGGTCAGTGATGACAGCCAGGACCTCAACAAGATGATCGGTGACCTAGTGGCCCAGCGGAAGGCAGCCCGAGAAGAAAACGAACGGTTGACCAAACTGGTGGCTAAAAACGAGCGCACACAAAAGGAACTGGATGAAAAGCTGAACCGGTTCAACGAACAGCGTGACAAACTCTTTGACCAGGCCCGGTCTCAAGCTAACCACCAGGTATCAATGGCTAAACGGAAGGCTAATAGCATCATCCACCACCTCCGTCAGCTGGAGATGCAACAGGGAGCTAACGTCAAGGAGAATCAATTAATCGATGCCCAGGGTGCTCTGAACGCCCTGCATCAGGAAGATCCACGGCTTAAGCATAACAGTGTCCTCAAGCGGGCCAAGGCTAAGCATGACCTTCACAAGGGAGATGCCGTGATGGTCAAGTCGTACGGTCAGTATGGTGAGCTCTTAGACAAACGTGGCAACCACAAGTGGGAAGTCCAAATTGGAATCCTCAAGATGGAAATTGACGAACGGGACCTGGAGAAGGTGGACAAGAAGTCCTTACCAAAGGAAAAGACAACCCGGCGGTCCAGTGCAGTGCACACCACCCAGACCCGGCATACCTCGGCCCGGCTCGACCTGCGTGGTCACCGTTATGAACAGGCGATGAGTGAGCTCAGTGACTTTATTGATCATGCCCTCTTGAATAACCTGTCCTCGGTCACCATCATTCACGGGAAAGGAACTGGAGCTCTGCGGAAGGGAACCCAGCAGTACCTGCAGAGCAATCCGCGGGTCAAGTCCTTCAGTTATGCCGCACCAAACAACGGTGGCGATGGGGCAACCATTGTCAACTTGTAATTAACTAATAAAAAGTAAGCAAAATCCGTGACAGGGTTATTGGCCTCTGCTAGAATAGTGATAGTAATTCAATAGGAGGACAAGAAAATGGCTGTTAACGTAACAACTGATCAAAGTTTTGAGCAAGATACTGCAAAGGGTGTTGCCTTGATTGACTTCTGGGCAACTTGGTGTGGTCCATGCCGGATGCAATCACCAGTGGTTGAGGCCTTGTCAGAGGAGATGCCCGGCGTTAATTTCTACAAGATGGACGTTGACCAAAACCCAGACACCGCCCGTCAGTTCCGGATCATGAGCATTCCAACCCTGATGATCAAGAAGGATGGTCAAGTGGTCGATCAGATCGTTGGTTACCACCCGAAGGAACAATTGCAGCAGATCCTGCAACAATACACGGCCTAACTAATTAAAAAGATCCGATGAGCTAGTTCTTAAGCTCATCGGATCTTTTATTATTCTTCACGTTTTTTCTTGAGCAATGAGTGCTTGCGCTTCTTCTTGGGCGCTGCTTCCTCATCTTTCTGTGGGGCAGTAACGTGAATGAAGGTTACTAGCTCACTCCGCTCACTATCGGCGTCAGTCTTGGGGTCATTCTGGACAGTAATATCAACGTATTCATGGTGCCGGTCACTGAGCTCTGCCTCGGCCACGGTACCAAGTTGAAACTCAATTTCCTGGGCCAGAAAGCCGAGCTCCAGACCAAAAGAAGTTTGTTCCTCGTCACGGTGGATCCGTTCAGTGACGATCGGTCCTCCTAATCGCCAGACCTGACTGGTCTTATCATGTCGCTGGAGCTGGAGATCACCCAGGCCCAGCTGATGAGTCAAAATGATAAGGTCGTCATGGGTGGCAACGGGGTATTCGCGTGCGAGGTCCTTGCCGATCCAATAGAGCATGTCATCGGCTTCCTTACCGAGAATACTTGGTAGGATGACGTCGCGCAGGGTTCCGTTCATTAGGCCCTGGTGACTGGCTAGCAATTGATCATAACATTTTTGACTCATTATATTTTTAACTCCTTTATCGCAATCAAGTCCTATTATACTTAAAAATGACGGGGGTAATAGTAAAAGTTTTTAAAACTTGCAAATTTTGCAATTGAAAACCATAATATAGTTTCAAGCACTTTTATACGGATAAAATTGAATTGTTAATGACAATAATGAGGTGAATAAAATGGATGAACGGCCGATTGGCTTAATGGATTCGGGACTTGGTGGCCTGTCAGTAATGCGGGTCTTGCATAAGCAACTTCCTGATGAATCGCTCATTTTTGTGGGCGACCAGGGGCATTTCCCTTATGGAACCAAGAGTCAGGAAGAACTGCAACATCTGGTACTGAAAATTGGCCGCTTCCTGGTGGATCAGGACATCAAGATGATGATCATCGCCTGCAATACCGCGACTGCAGCAGCGTTACCCCTCCTTCAGCGCGAACTTCCAGTACCGGTGATCGGGGTAATTGAACCGGGGGCGACCGCAGCGGTTAACCACCACCTGAAGACGGTCGGGGTGATCGGGACCGCGTCGACGATTAAGAAGGGGGCCTACCCCCAGACTCTTCACCAGCTCGATGCCGGGATAACAGTCTACAGCCACGCTACCCAGCCCATGGTTACGATTGTTGAGCATGGGTTGACCGGGACGCCAGCTGCCCAGCAGACGGTCGATACCGAACTGACTTACTTTGATCAGCACCCAGTTGATGGTCTGATCCTGGGTTGTACCCATTTCCCATTCTTGGCAACTGAGATCCGGCAGAAGATGGGGGATGACGTTCTGCTGATTGATCCTGCCTATGAGACCATTAAGCAAGCACAAGAACTGTTGACAAAGCTAGGCCTGCTGACGAACAAGCCATCTGGTACAATTAAACTGTACACAACTGGTGAACAGGCGGACCTGGTTGCCGGTGCTGAGAAATGGCTTGCTGGCCATTTTACCAGTTGTGACCACGTTGACCTGTAGAAAGAAGGATATTCAGATGACCACATTAGTAATTGCCACCAAGAATGCCGGTAAGGCGCGGGAATATCGAAAAATGCTCGCTCCACATGGCATTACGGTAAAAACGCTGGCTGACTTTGCTCCAATTAAGATCAATGAGAATGGCACCAGCTTTGAAGAAAACGCCACGATCAAGGCACAAACAGTGATGAAGGCTTTGAACCTACCCGTAATGGCTGATGACTCAGGCCTGGTGGTTGATGCCTTGAACGGGGCACCGGGGATTCACTCTGCTCGTTATGCCGGTGATCACGATGATGCGGCCAATAATGCTAAGCTCCTACATGAGTTGGCTGATGTCTCTGATGAAAAGCGGACCGCCCACTTCCACACAACCATTGTGGCGCTGAAACCAGATGGGGCCAAGCTGGTTGCCAACGGCCGGGTTGATGGGCGGATCCTCCACGAGCGCCACGGGGAAAATGGCTTTGGCTATGACCCGCTCTTCTTCGTCGAATCCCTAGGTAAGTCAATGGCTGAACTGACGGCGGATCAAAAGAATGCCATCAGTCACCGGGGGGCGGCCCTGCGTGAATTTATGGCTAAGTTCCCAGAATGGTGGCGGGCATGATGAAAGCCTTAATTATCAGTGATAACCACAGTGACCAGCAGATTCTGGAGCAGGTTATGCAGCACTGGCAAGGCCAAGTTGATCTCATGATCCATTGTGGTGACTCGGAGATGGAACCAACCCTACCAGTGATGCAGCGCTTTGACATAGCCGTGCAGGGAAATAACGACTGGGGCCTAGACTACCCACTGGAGCAGACGGTTGTAAAGAATAGCCGGCGGGTCTATGCCACCCACGGTCATCGTTACCAGGTCAATTCCACCCTCACGCCTCTGATGCTTAAGGGACAGGAGCAACAGGCAGACATGGTTTGCTACGGGCATACCCACCAGCTCGCCGTGACGGTCGAAGATGGTATGCTGATGATTAATCCCGGCAGTATTAGCCTGCCACGGGGACAGTATGCCCGACTTGGCGGCACATACGCGGTAGTCGGGATTGACGATGAGCACTTCGTCGTGGACTACTATAATCGTGATAACCAGCCGGTTGCCAACCTGCACTTTGTCTTTAATCGTTAGGAGGCCTTTTTTTGATTGACCAACACCTACAACAGATGCTCTTGACCCACAAGCAGAAGTTCATGATTCCGGCGAGCCTAGTTGCTACGGTCAATGTTACCAACAGCTTAGACCATGCCTTCCTGGTCCTGACTAAGGATCGCTATGCAAAGATTGTGGTGATTGATAATGACAACCGCTACCGGGGCCTGATCTCTTTGGCAATGATTACCGACCGTCTCCTGGATACCCGGCGGATCGCCGTTAATCGCCTGCAGAAATATGTGGTCGGTGATGTCATGCAGACGGATGCCCCGACGATCACCGATCCCTTTGATGTGGAGGAGAATCTCCACCTGCTGATTGACCAGTCCTTTTTAACGGTGGTGGATGCTGACCAGCATTTTCGGGGAATCGTCACCCGGCGAGAATTGCTGAAGGCGGTGAATTACACCGTTCATAACTTTGACCACTTCTATCAGATTCAGGATAAATAATAA
>CAMCCW010000101.1 GCA_945873395.1 uncultured Lactobacillus sp.
TGGCTTAATCTAGTTCTCAAAAATCTCTTCATCCTTACCGATTGACAAAGAGCCTAACTAAAAAGCTCAACTCAGTTGGTTTCGACCAATTCAGTTGAGCTTTTTGAGTTTATTAGACAAATAAATACTGTTAGTACAATATATTAAATTATACCATAAAAATTAATTAGGCGGACCAAAATGAGCGTATAATGAGTAATGGAGGTGTTAAAAGTGACGACAGTTTTTGTTCATGATAATGATAAGACGCA
The DNA here is from genome assembly GCA_945873395.1 of uncultured Lactobacillus sp. Taxonomy (GTDB): domain Bacteria; phylum Bacillota; class Bacilli; order Lactobacillales; family Lactobacillaceae; genus Limosilactobacillus. The sequence goes on from CAMCCW010000101.1 coordinate 252, forward strand.
GACGGTTCATTGCTCTGACGGTACACAAGGGGTCATGCAGATTAGTAATGTAGACTCAGCACCAAAGTACGATTTTAAGTTTTATGGGCATGCTCACCCCAGCTTTTATTTAAATGCGGACCAGTACCACAGTGGTGAAGAACTCAGGGTGGAAGATGTCTTGGATACGGAAGAATTCCAGCTTAAGTTTGTTTAATTTCGTCTAATTAGGGAGGATTATGGTGTTAACCATAATCCTTATTTTTTAACAATCTGTTCGGCGTGGTTTAAAACGTCGGCAATCAGCACCACTACCTGGGGGTCATCAAGGTGGTAGATGACCACTTTTCCCTGCCGATGCTGCTGAACGAGGTTATATTTACGCAACAGTTGAAGCTGGTGAGACACACCGGATTGCTCCCAGTTTAGCCGCTCACTAATTTCGGAGACACTCATTGAATGTTGGATCAAGAGGTAGAGAAGCTGTAATCGTTTAGGATTACCGAGGATCTTGAAAAAATGACTGATCTTCTCAAGATTAGGATTTTCGTTTACTGGCATGGCAGATCACCACTTTCATTCTAAAAACGCTTTAATTGACGCTTAATCGACTAAGTATATTTTTATTTTAAGATTTTAAACGAAAAAAAGCAAAAGTAGAATTGCTTTTGCTTTTTTATTGTTTTAATAATACTCATTTTAGAGTGCTAAGTGTTGGCCGACATAGATGATATATGGGCTCTGCAGGTTATTCTTGCTTGCCAGTGTTCGCCAGCTCAAGCCGTACTGGGCAGCGATCTTTGATAATGAGTCACCACTCTGGACGATATAACCGGTGTTGCCAGCTGAGACATGGCTGACAGAACTACTCTGGTGAGTTACTTGACTGTTACCACGAACTTGCAGCCGTTGTCCAACATAGATCTGGTTCGGGTTGCTCAAGTGATTATTCTGTGCCAACTGGGTGTAGGTCGTATTGAACTTAGCCGCAATACCAGAGAGGGTGTCACCACTCTGCACGGTGTAGGTTGAAGTTGCAGTCGTATTGTTATAGTTGGTACGTTGAGCCTGTGAACTGGTATTTGTCGTCGGCGTCTGATTAGTCGTCTGGGCTCGCAGCTGGAGGCGTTGACCAACGTAGATCCGGTTTGGATTACTCAAGTGGTTGATCTGCGCCAGGCTCGTGTAGGTGGTGTTGAACTTATTGGCAATGCCGGAAAGAGTGTCACCACTTTGGACAGTATAGGAGCTGACGCTTGAGGTATGTTGGGTATTGGTGGACTGGGAATTATTATTAGCAGGCTTCGATGCCTGAGTATTGTTTTGTTCCTGGGCCCGCAGTTGGAGGCGTTGACCAACGTAAATGCGGTTTGGATTACTCAAGTGGTTGATCTGCGCCAAGCTCGTATAAGTGGTGTTGAACTTGTTGGCAATGCCAGAAAGGGTGTCACCACTTTGGACAACGTAGGAGCTAACGTCAGCGTTGGAGCCAGGATTGGTAGTACCAGCATTTTTAGTATTGGTGTTGGCCTGCGTCTGGTGTTGGTCTGTGGCGGATGAATTTTGACGGACCAACAACCGTTGCCCAACATAAATCCGGTTGACGTTTTGAATGTCATTTAGATGTGCCAGGGTGCTGACAGATGTCGAGAACTTATTAGCAATGCCGGAAAGGGTATCACCGCTATGAACGGTGTAGCAGTTGGTGTTCCCGTTGGCATCAAAGTTGGTATCTGGTGCTGAATTGTCAGTGTCTTTATTGGTAATTGTCCGTCCGGAGAAAGCAACTGAGTCCAGCTGATTCAAGTTATAGGTTTGAACCAATTTGATTAATGAATTGGCGTAACTTGGATCGGTGGCATACCCGTCTTGACGGAGCTTTCTGGCAACAGAGGCGTAGTTGGTATCACCCAGCAGGTTGTGATAACGGCGATTGCTGTACAGGAAGTTACCGTGGTCTTCGACAGATTCAGAGTTGTTGTCATAGGCCCGGAAGTTATCATTAATGTAAACGCTCCGACCGCCATAGACTTCACGGGTCCGCATCGTGACAGAATGACCATTGTAGGAACCCTTGATCCCAAAGAGGTTGTGGGCGTTAGTGGAGAGGGATGATTGTCCCCAACCACTTTCTAGAATAGCCTGGGCAACGGTGATCGATGGCAAAACCTGGTACTTATTCCAGCCAGCAATAGCACCTGGAGCGACACTTTGGATGAAGTTTTGGCAACGGGCATTATTGCTAAAATGGAGGGAAGATAAATTGATCCCATCATTTTGCTGAGCAGTAGTGGTGGCTGCCATTGCCATCATCGTTGGTGCTTCTTCAACAGCACTTTTAGCACTTGCAGCTGAGTTAGGTTGACTTGCAGCAGCACTGGATGGGGCAACAACGGCACTGGCGCTTGAAGCGGAAGTGCTAGTAGCAGCTGAGCTATTGGTGGCTGCCGAACTCTCAGCGGTGGTGGCAGAAGCAACAGCACTACTGTTGTTATCGGTGGCTGAATTATCAGCGACCGAATTACTATTTGGGGTGGCACTGGTAATTTGTGGTTCTACTTTTGCTGATTGACCTTCATCGGCATGGGCGACGGCTCCGGTAGCAGTGAGCATTGTAAGTGCCGTAATACCTGCGAACATCCACTTTCGACCACTTTTATACATTTTGAAATGTGTAACCGCATTTGTAGATTCCTGACGATTCATTGGCATAAACTCCCTTGACTTAAATAACTGATAAATAAAATGCAAAGCTTTAGCAAAAAAATTTAAGAACTTATTAAGATTTACGGCTATTACAAAGTTAACATTAATTTGGTTAATCGTCAATTTAGTAAGGAACTAGGCTATTAGTAGATTTATATTTATCTTAAGTAGAATCGGCTAGTTTGATAGCCTTTTCAATCAAATCTGATGGATAAATTATTTGAAATAATATTCAGACAAATGAAAAAAATCACATATCATGTAAGGGGGAAATTTGTGAAATAAGTTACGCGCCCGCGAACGGTTAAGCTATAATAAAAGGGTTACTGACAAACGCGTCAGCTAATTTTGGAAGAAAGTAGGGATTAATTAAATGGTTGCGAAGTTAAAGGATGTTGCCGAACTTGCGGGAGTTTCGGTAACCACCGTATCTCGGGTGATTAACAACTACGGATCCTTGAGTGAAAAGACCATCAAAAAAGTCCATGCGGCGATGCGAGAACTAAATTACCAACCCAATGCGCTGGCCCGAGCAATGCAGGGGAAGCCGTCCAAGTTTATTGGTTTAATCTTTCCTAACCTGATTAACCCCTTCTTTGCGGAGCTGGTCAATGAATTGGAGCGTCAGCTTTTCACTAAGGGTTACAAGACGATTATTGCCTCTTCAGCGGAAAATCCAGAGATCGAACATGATTATCTGAACATGCTGATTGCAAACCAAGTTGATGGCATTATCTCAGGTTCACACAACTTAGACATTGAGGAATACCACCAAATCACGGCCCCCATTGTATCGTTTGACCGGTACTTGGCTGATAACATTCCGATTGTTTCGGCGGATAGCTACCAGGGTGGACAGTTAGCCACAAAGTACCTTCTTGAACACCACGTGCGCCGGATTGCCGTGATGGTTGATGAGGACCAATCGGTATCCCCTACTGTTAACCGGCTTCAAGGAGTTGTCGATTATCTTGGTCAACAGCACCGCAGCTTTGATCCCCTTGATGCTCACCAGGTTGACCTGACAACTGTTTTCCCTGGCATTTACGATGGGGTCATTGCTTCTAATGATGTCCAGGCTTTGGAGATTAGTAATATCTATCGCCAAGCAGGACTCAAGCTCAACCAGGATTACTTTTTGACGGGATATAATGGTTCACGGCTGATCCGTCAGACCAATCCCATGTTACCAACGGTGATTCAGCCAATTGAGGAACTGAGTGCTAAGCTGATCGATACCTTGATGACTCGTATTAAGAGTCCACAGGCGGTGGTATCGTCGGTGGTGGTTCCGGTTCATTTTTACAATCCACAAAACTAAAGAACATACAAAAAGACTCCAACGTTCAGTTTCGTGAATGTTGGAGTCTTTTTATTTACAGAGTAATTTTCTTACCACTATATTAGTGGCTATTTGCTTTGCATAAACCGTTGGAGCAATTCGGTTTCTTCAGAAGTCGCCACTGCATTTGATGACTTGATGTCGTGAATCCGTTCGACTGATAGATGGCTTCCAAAGGCAACTTCGTTATCGTTTAAGTCGTTTTCGCGCTCAAAGTTGATGAGCTTTAGAGCTAACTCACTCAAATTGTCCATGAAATCAATTCCTCCTTAATGATTATGTCACGTAGACTTGTGTTAGTTCATGTCTCATTGTAGAACATGTTGAAAATTTATGCCAAAATTTAGTTTAGCACAGATCGACCCGATTGCGATAATTAAATTCGCAATGTTCTAGTCGGAAAGCCGGGACATGGGCGCAATTTTGTGTGATAATCTATGTAATTACTTTTTAGATTGGAGAATGATTATGAGTTGGAATTGGCTTGGCTGGCTCCTCTGGATTTTGGCAATTGTCTTTTTCTGCTACGTCATCCACTATATCCGGGTGCAGCAGTTGATGCTGATCGCCAAGACGAAGCGGGCATTTGATAAAAAGCTGTTTGGCCGTTACGTTATCTTGGTGCTGGTGGCCCTCCTGTGGATTGGAGCCATGTCTTACATGACTTTCTTCCGGCAGGTTGACTTGAGAAATAGTCAAGAAACACGGATTAGCACCAAATATTATCCGCTGCAAATTAATAATAAGGATGATGACTATTACTATGTCCTAGCAACACGAAGCAAGGGTGGGAACCATCCAGTTGTTTCCTATACTTATTGGTCGGGTAATAACAAGTATACGACCACCTCTCGCTTTGGCTCTGTGGCAGATAGTGACCGGATTATTCCACTGAGCATTAGTGCATTGCCATGGAACCGGAAGGAACTTAAGAAACACGACTCCCAAACCGGACATGCTTTTGCGGCCGTTATGTCGGTTCACTACCGGAATACGCCATTGAATGGGATCGGCCTGCGTGCTAACCGTGAATCAGCTGCGTACACACTTTTGCGGGTGCCATCGGCAGAAATGGTCGTTGAACGATAGTAATCGGGGCACTTTATGACGACGAAAAAGAATACTGTTAAGTTAAAAGGCTCTTTGTCAATCGGTAAGGATGAAGAGAATCTAGAGAACTAGACTAAGCCA
>CAMCCW010000102.1 GCA_945873395.1 uncultured Lactobacillus sp.
GGCGTTTTTGCATTTACCACCAATTAGGTGGCTAACTTCATTCTATAATCCACCGAGGATTTTATTATGAAGAAGAAATTATATAAGGCAAAGAAAAATTGGGTAATTGGTGCTATTGCATGTGCAGTACTGCTATTTGGCGGTAACGCAGTGGTTAGTGCTGATACTAATTCGCCAGCGAATACTACGACAACAAGTGCTGTGGTAGTTACTAGCCAAAATGAGGCAACGCAGCAGTTAAATAATGTGCCTGCTGGGAATGCAACTCAAGTTAATGCTCAAGCATCTGTTTCAAATGCCGAGCAGCAAACCCAATGGGATCAATCAAAGGACCAACAACTAGATAACTATATGACTAGCTATGGGCAACAGCATGGGATGGTTTTCCAAAAGTATGATGGATCGACGCCAATGCAGGTTGAAGGGGAATATCCAGCCTTCTATATGACAAAAGTTCATTCGGATCAGGACGCAACGGTTGGCTTTAGTAAAGATGGCACCAACCAGTACGATTATAATGTTGTCGCTGTTTATAATCACTACAGTGGCAACACCCTCAGTCAATTCCACGATACCTATTGGTTTACCCTTCATAATAACCAGCCGGTAGTACTGGAAGATGGGACGACTAATGGTGATACTTTTTGGTTGAATAATGGGAATGAAGTTCGTGAATGGAGTCCGGCAATTGCGGATAATATTAATGTATTCCAAGCCGCATTTACACAAATCATCAATAACGAGCCCATTTATGATGCCGCGGATCATGGCAACTATGCATTCTTGGACCAACATACTTTAGATAATAATGGGCAGCTGCATATCAGTGGCTGGCATGCTACCAATGGTGCTCTAGGTAAGGATTACCGCTACATCATTTTATTGAACGGTCAGACGCACCAGGAAATCGCGCGGAGGAACATTACTGATTTAACGATCAAACGAGAAGACGTCGCTAAAGTCCATAACCTCTATAAAGCTGACCAATCTGGCTTTGATATTGATTTTGATTTGTCTAATGTGATTGCAACAACGCCGAGTCTGCAAATCGTTGATCGGTACACTAATGACCCCGCCGGTAATGGCCAGAGTGTTGATTACTGGTTCACACCATTTGCAATTAACCATAATAATTACGGTAGCTTAGATAGTGTTATGGTGGAGGATAACCAATTAAAAGTAAACGGTTGGCATGCCAGCAACCTCGCCGCCAATAAAAAATACCACTATGTCATCCTGCTAGATAATACCGATGATAACCGTGAAATTAGCCGTCAAGAAGTGAAGACGATTATCAATCGTCCAGACGTTGCTGCCGCTTTTCCAGATATTTATAATGCTGGGAAGTCCGGCTTTGCGGCGGCATTTGCCCTTTCGAGTAGTGTTAACTTAAACCACCGTTTCCAGGTTGTTGATCGGTATACGGATGATCCGGCCGGAAACGGGGATGCGGTTGACTACTGGTTCAATCCCTTCGGCGAAAGCTACAGTAACCAGGCTTACTTAGATTCATTCAATCCAACTGACGGAGCAACGTTAAAGGTTAGTGGCTGGCACGCTAACGATGTGTCAACGCTCGAAAAGAACCACTTCATTATCCTCTTCGATAACACCACTAAGAAACAGGTTGCCGCTACTAAGGCAATTCCTGTTAGCCGGCCGGATGTTGCCAGGGCATACCCGAATATGAAGACTGCAGGTCATTCTGGCTTCCAGGCGGAATTTAACCTAAAAGATCTTCACCTTATTCCAGGTAATTCATATTCTGTAGTGAGCCGTTATTCAACCTCTGACCAGGGAAATGGCGATCAGGGCGCCTACACTGATTACTGGCTTAATCCGGTTCAGTTAAACCAAAAGGCAAGTCATATTGATAACATTCAGATGACGAATAACGGCCTGCAGGTCAGCGGGTGGTTGGTCGATGATGCAGCCTTGACCCGGTCCGAACCGTACATCATTATTTTGAACGACGGAAAAGAAGTCGCCCGGCAAAAGCTTACTTTGCTAAGCCGGCCGGATGTCGCCCGCGTCTATCCCAATGCCTATAACAGTGCCAACAGTGGCTTTCAGACCTTAGTTAAACTTGACCCTCAGGTTATTAATGGCGACATGCAGGTATTACTACGGTTCACTGATGACCCAGCCGGAAATGGCAATTACAGTGATCAATATAGCAAGAAGTATGTTTCAAATGCCGGAAGCTTTGACCAAATAAATGTTACGGCTGACTCCATCTACATTAGCGGTTGGCACGCCAGCAATCAGAGCGCTGCTATGCCTTACCAGTACCTGATTGTACTTGGGGAGAATGGGCGGGAACTGTATCGCTGGCAGGTTTCTGATAATAAGCGTGCCCGAAATGATGTGGCGGCCGCTTATCCGACGATCCTTAACAGTGGCAAGTCCGGTTACCAGTTGAGCTTCAGTATTCCAAGTCAGGTTCAACACCACACGGTTCGCTTCATCCATCGTTACTCGGATGACCAGGCCGGAAATGGTCACTTTGTCGATGTATATTCTAACCCGGTGAACGTTAATAACAACATGCGTAATCCGATCGATTATCGGCAGCCTTCCGAATATCTGCCTTACCCGAACGTCAGTCAGCACCAAAACTTTTGGATTCACGTAAAGATTGGACAGAACCGGGTTTACCTGATGGATGGTAATAATGCCCTATACACCATGTACTGTTCTGCCGGCGTTTATCGGAACGGTGTCAGCGCGACGCCTACTGGCACGTATTATGTTCAGGCAGAAAGGGGCAATAGTTTTTACAATGATAGTGTAGGTGTGGGTGCCAACTACTGGACATCGTTCTTAAACCATGGTGAATACCTCTTCCATACCGTACCTACCGATGCGCATGGCAACTATATACCCTATGAAGCATCAAAACTGGGGATTAATCAGAGCTCACATGGCTGCATCCGTCTCTCAATTCCTGATGCATATTGGATCATGCACAATGTTCCGACGGGGACAAAAGTGGTGATCGAAAACTAATTAAGAAGCTGTGACTTAATAGATCAAAGGTCAGTACGCAAATGGTCTCAAACATTTGGGAAAACCAAACGCTTGAGACCTGTTTGTGCTTGCGGGGCGTGACTACGAAGTCATGCTCCCTTTTTATTTCCGCCAGTGTGACGCCTTTTGTTTCAATAATTTAGGGTCGTGGCCTGTGGCTACCGCTAATGCACCTAATTTAGTTAAATTAAAAATGTATTAATGAATTCCGTTGACAAATTATAAAAATCTAATTATGATTGAACCAATCTCAAACGAAAGGAACGATTACCATGACAAAACAAATCCGTTGGCAACTCTGGCACAGCTAGGTGAGACGATCTGTTTTTGAAAACATCAGTCTCGCCATCATTCGATATGCAATGATTTTGGGGCTGATGCCAGGTAATTGTTCATTAAATGAACGACAGGATGGCATTGAACGGTGCCATCCTGTTTTTTTTATCCCTTCAGGCCCCTTGACGATGCGACGACAATAATCAAAGGAGTCTTTAAAATGGCAGTTAATAATCCAGAAACACAGACGGTAAAACTTCAGGAATACTTTGGTGACTATGGTGGGCAATACGTGCCGGACGCGGTTAAGCCGGCGCTGGACGAGGTAGCCGACTACTTCAACCGCTACCGAGATGATCCAGACTTCAACGCAGAACTGAATGACCTTTTGAAAAACTATGACGGACGCGAAACGCCTCTATACTTTGCGGAAGCATTAACTAAACACCTGAACGGGGCACAGATTTACCTGAAGCGTGAAGACCTCAACCACCTCGGTGCTCATAAGATCAACAACACCCTTGGTCAGATCCTCCTCGCCAAGCGGATGGGTAAGACCCGAATCATCGCCGAAACCGGTGCCGGCCAGCATGGGGTAGCGACCGCGGCGGTGGCGGCCCGGTTCGGGATGTCATGTGACATCTACATGGGTGCCAAGGACTGCGAACGACAGAAGTTAAATGTCTTTCGGATGACGTTGATGGGTGCGAACGTTCATCCAGCCGGGAAGCCCGGTGAGGGAACCCTGGAAGATGCGGTTGGGGCGGCCTTCGCTGATTTAGCGGCTCACCAGGACAATACCTACTACATTGTCGGCTCGGCAGTTGGCCCGTATCCGTACCCGGCGATGGTCAAGAAGTTCCAGTCCGTTATCAGCAGGGAGGCCCGCCAACAATTCCTTGACCAGATTGGCCGCCTTCCCGATGCCGTCATTGCCTGTGTCGGCGGCGGCTCTAACGCCATCGGGGCCTTCGCCAACTTCCTGGATGATAAGGAAGTGCGTCTGATCGGGGCGGAAGGTGCTGGGAAAGGCGCAGATACACCTCAAAATGCGGCAACCTTGACCAACGGAACAGTGGGTGTCAATGATGGCATGAAGTCCTATGTTCTGAAGAACCCCGATGGTAGTATTAAACGAACCTATTCCATTTCAGCCGGTCTGGACTACCCCGGTGTGGGTCCGGAGCACTCCTACCTCAAGGACATCAAGCGTGCCGAATATTTCCCAATCACCGATGATGAAGCGGTTAATGCATTTCAGCTGTTGAGTAAGCTGGAGGGGATTATTCCCGCGCTGGAAAGCTCGCATGCAGTAGCGCAGGCAATCAAGATGGCGCCGCAGATGAGCAAGGACCAGGTCCTGATGGTTAACCTGTCAGGGCGGGGTGACAAGGATGTCCAGCAGGTTGCTAATTATTTAGGAATTGATGTGGAATAACGGTTCGCAATAGAAGTAATAAGTGTGGGCACAGTAAATGGGCACCAAGCATTCAGTAAAGCTTGGTGCCCATTTGTGTTTGTAAGAAGCCTGTTACAGCTCTTGTTCAATTTTATCCAGCCAGTTTGGCAAGGCTTCACTCAGACTATCGTAGGTATCCTGGAAACGGTGGGTGATCCAGGGATCGGAAATCCAGCGGCCACGCATGTTAGGGGTCGCTTCGTAAATACCGTGAACCTTACCTGCCAGGCCAACCGGAGCCATGTCTTTGGCGTCAACCATGTTCATCTGGTCCATCACAATGATGTAGTCGGCCTCTTCAAAGTCCCGATCATTCAACTGGCGGGCAATCATGCCGTCGTCCGGGATGTCGTATTTATCCAGGATCTTCTTGGTGCGGGAGTCAGCCGGCAACCCTTCTGCAATGTCACTGGTACCGGCGGAATCAACAGTGATCTTGTCCTGAAGGTGGCGTTCCCGGACCATCTTCTTAAACATCGCTTCCGCCATTGGTGAGCGGCAGATATTGCCAAGACAAACAAAGATAACTTTCATTTTATTTGCTCCTTCCAATCGTAGTGCCTATGCCAGCTTAAGATTATATCAGTTTTAGCAAAAAAATGCTTCTTAGAATAATCGGCAAATAAGGATCCACAATATCAAAAGAGAGTGTCAAGAAGTTTGTGTAAATTAGAAAGCCTTAGCGTATGATTTAG
>CAMCCW010000103.1 GCA_945873395.1 uncultured Lactobacillus sp.
CAAGGTACAGTTGCCATTAACGCTTATGAAACTGCTGAATATTACTTTGGTGATATTGGAGAGGACCAGACCAACGGTGATGGCAAAGTTTGGGTAAGCATCGATTATCTGTTTGGCCAAACAGTCAACACAAGCGTGCCTTACCAGGTCTTTGTAACGCCGTATTCCAGCGCTCACGTATGGGTATCTAAGCGTTTGAAGAACCGGTTCTTGGTTGAATCAGACAAGCCTAGCGCCTCGTTCGCGTGGGAGATTAAGGCTAAACGTAAGGGGTATGAACATACCCGATTGAAGAATGTTGACAATATGATGGAAAAGCCAGCAGGCGTTAAGTAGTGCCGCTGGCTTTTTGTGATAGGAGGAATATCAAATGAAGAACGATCAAATCAAGGTTGAAGCAAACGATGTTATCGCACGGTACCGGGCACGGGTAGATGAACTGGAGTTTTCGAACACGGTGCTGCAATTGCAAGTCAAGTCTCTGCAAAAGGCACTTGGCGATAAGCAAACTCCAGCAGAACCGGCACAGCCAGCAGCTGGCAATGCTGAAATCGACAATGCAGAAACGGAGGATTAGTCATGACTATCTACATGAACAAGCTCACTTACGATTACGACAATGACGGTAATCCGGTTGATGCCCTGATTGGCTTCTCAACTGGTATGGACAGCGAATCACAGTATATCTATGCCAACATCAAGTTGACTAAGGACGACCTCGGTGAAGGTCAGACGTTTGACAGCCTCTCACCAAAAGATCTAGTCGCGATCGCCCGGACAAAACTTTACAACGCCACTAAGCCAACTACGGAATGAGGTGGAACAGATGAGTGATTTTCCGCGTATTGATCTGTGGAATGAATCGTCTTCTTTCCAGAACTCGCAAGCCTATGAGCAGAAAAACCACAACTGGGACGTTTTACGGAACTACGGCCAGTATATCGGCAGCTACCTCAAAGGCATCACCGACGGCTGGGACGCCCGGTTTACTGCTCAGCTTCAGCAAATTCCACAGCCAAACGAAGTTATCGATGCTCGAGTGAGCGCAACGGGGCACATCTTCAGCAACCTCCACGACCATATCGTCAACATTGAGGAAACTAAGCTCGGCTATGCGGAAGCTAATGGCATTGATAGCCTGGCCAGCAACGTGGATCCGGGTGAAATCCTGAAGATCACCGACCTGTCCACGTACTCGGACAACATCCGTTACGTCAAGACAGGCACGGTAGCCTTCGACCTACCACGGACCGGCTATGAAGAGCTAAAGACGACCGACTTAACGATTAATCCAGATTAGGAGGGATAAGATGGCGGATCATGTCTACTTAATGAAAGAAGATAGCTCAGGCAACAAAAAGGCAGTCTACCCGGTTACTGACGTCAATGCCATCATCGGATTCGGTGACGACAAAGGCGGAATCCTGGACCGCATCAAGCAAATTGAAGATCGGCTCACAACATTAGAAAACCGGGTCAACTACCACTAGGAGGAATGAAAAATGGCAACAGGAACTAAAGCTTATATTGAGGATAAGGACGGCAATAACATCTTGCCAGCTACTGATTGGTCCATCGTTCAGAACAAGCCAACTAACTTAGCAACGACTGATCAGCTGCCGACGTTAGGCCCTTGGCAGCGTGATGGAATTGTGTACAAAAACGGGGCTTATGATTGGGATCACGTTAATAATGGATATAACTGTGCATACCGAATTGCTGACTTGGGTAGCTTTAAGCTGGTTGAAGTTCGATTGGCGTTTGGCGTTAATCACGATATTGTTGGTGACACTGAAGTAATTAATTTGCCAAAAGTTGCTCAGTCCGGTTGGAACCAAGAGACTTGGGACGCCACCGGGTGCCGCGGGGTATTTATTCACGTAACGTCAGACTGTAGTATCCATGTATATAGTCAGCAGTTTAATAGTGGAGACAAGTACACTCATGATGGTCTGCTGACGTGGCACCGGATGTACTTCTCCACAATCTAAGAAGGTGATCGAATGCTACTAATGGCGCACTGGATCACCATGCACTCCCTTTTTAGCCTTAACTGGGACGAGTGGGCCTCGATTCTGACTATCCTAACAGCGATTGTCTTTATTATCCGCTGGGCACTCGGCCGAGCACACAAACAGCTCTTTGGGCCGATTGATAAGACGCTTCATGAAGTAAAGATGAGCATTGACAAGCAAGGTGCCCGTATGGATCGCTCGGAGAATCGGCTGGAAAAAGGAGACAAGCTCTTCATTCGCCATGATGAGGAGCTGAAAGATCACGAACGACGGATCACGAATTTGGAGGCGCACAAATGAATTTCAAATGGATTAATGACATTATCTATTGGCTGATTTCAAGCGGGGCATTGACCACCGCTTTTCTTTTTGCTTGGAAGTATCTGAAGCCTGTCTTGGAAGCTAAGAAGCAGCATGCCAAGACAGTGCAGGCAAAGGAATCACTAGAGTTGGTAGAACGGCTGGCTCAGACGGCAGTCGATAGCATGGTCAGCAATGAAAACCTGTCTGGTCACGACAAGTTCAAGGTCGCAACCGGGCTGGTCAACCACTCCCTGGCCGATAAGGGCTTCGATGTCAATGCGCAGGTCGTCAATCATGCCGTCCAGGCCGCTTATGAAAAGAGTAATCTTACTCCATCCGTCGATCCCAATGCTAAGCCAACTACGGGGGTCGTGATTAACGATGACTAGAGCGTATGTACTAGATGTCTCCGGCTATCAGCCAGGGGCGAGCTACTACTCCTTTTGGAGTAAATGGCGTGGGCGCGGCGTACGTGGCGCTATTGTCAAGCTAACGGAATCAACTTACTACCGCAACCCGTACGGTGCGGGCCAGATTGCCGCTGCTAAGCATGAGGGCATGACAGTATCTGGGTACCACTTCTCCCGGTTCCGTGGCAATTCTTATCAGGCGGTTAACGAAGCTCACTATGCAATCGCCCAGGCTAACGCGATGGGCCTGCCGCACGGTGCTGTTATCGTGCTTGACTACGAAGAACGTCTAGGTGCACGGGGGACAAATACTCAAGCGGCAATTGCTTTCCTAAAGTGCATCAAGGCGGCTGGATTTGTGCCGGTCTTCTACTCGTACTCTGGAATGGCAAGTCTGTGGGATTACAATGCCATTTACAATGTGACGGGGGCAATGCTCTGGATCGCGGCATATCCAACGATGAGCGGAGTAACCGCACCAGCAATGGGTTACTTCCCATCAATCAGTGATCACACGGGTGCATGGCAATTTACTGATAACTTCTACGGTGAGCATATCGACGCTTCAATCGACCTAACGGGGGTGTTTACTAAAATGGCACAACAAAAGATCACCGGTGGTGGACACCTGGATGGTGTCCAGATCAACGGCGACAAGCTGACAATCAGCGGTTGGTATGGTACCGATAGAGCCCAGGGCAAGTCAAACACTTACATGATCCTGACTGATGAGAACGGCAAGGAGTACACGCGGGCCAAAGTCGCTCTGACCGCCCGGCCGGACGTTGCTAAGACTTTCCCAGACATTCCGAACGGGACCAACACCGGTTTCAACGCGACATTCGACTATACGCCAGCAATGGCAGGCCACAAAATCCACGTGATCTTCCGGTACACGGATGATCCCGCTGGTAACGGCAACTTTACGGACTTTACCTCGATCGCTGATCTGACGAAGAGTGCGGCCTACCTAGACAGTATTGCAACGATCATCTACTCCAACAAGCTTCGTGCTAGTGGCTGGTTCGCTACTGACATGTCTCTAGGGCTGAGCAACCGCTGCATGATTCTCTGGGACGTAGATGCCAAGAAGGAACTCCAGCGGGTACCAGTCAAGGCAATCAAGCGCGATGACGTAAAGAAGGCTCACCCAGACATCTACGGCGCTGATCAGTCCGGCTTTGCTGGTGAATTTAGCTACGGGCCAGAGCTGGTTGGTCGCAAGCTCCAGGTGATTGCCCGGTATAGCGATGATCCTAAAGGCGACGAAGGCAACCGGGTTGACTACTGGTTCGACCCATTCAGTGGCCCGGCAATGCCTGTAATGGACGGTAAGACGACTACCGAAGTGATCTGTCACGACTTTTCGGCTGAGCAGATCACGGGTGGCTTGATCAAACTGACAATGAAGTAGGAGGCGAGAACGTGGGACAAAAACTAATCGATAATATCGAGACTAACGATATGAACTTTAAGCATCTTGAGACGACTAAGGACATCATCATTTCACCTAAGAACGAGTACGGTGATCCCCAGCGCCCAGATGCTACACATACCTGGTCAGCAAAGGTATCTGATGGAGCTAACTATGTCGGGGACTACGCTGTTAAGATCAATGGTGCCAGCATGATTGTCGATTCAGAAGACTTCACTAAGCTGCCGGTTGGCAAGTACACGTTGGAAGTGTGGGAACAATGGACTGATCCAGACGGCAAGGACCAACTGTCGATCTACCCATCACCACAGCAGACGATTCCTTTCACCATCTACGCCAACATTGCGGATCAAGCTGGTAAAGAGATCAAGAAGATTGGTTTCCAGGACGTAGTTGACCAAGCTGTGATGAACATCGGTATGAACTACGTTTTCAAGGTAAACACCATCGAGCCAGACCAGAATGCCACCGTAGTACAGACGGCGGCAGACGGCAAGAACTACGTCACGTTCAATATTCCGCGTGGAAAGACGGGCCAACAAGGTTTCCGTGGCCCTGCTGGTAAGAGCTTCCATATCCAGCAAACCTTTGCATCTGTCAAAGACATGGAAGCATCACAAGGAAAAGGATTCGAAGATGGCGACTTCGCTCTGATCGCCTCTGACGTCAACGATCCAGACAACTCGAAGTTTTACGTCTGGAGTGACGCTAACAAAAAGTTCGCCTATATGGATGACCTTTCTGGTGCTCAGGGTATTCAAGGCCCGGTAGGCCCTGCACCAACCTTGCACGTGACTAAGGTGACGACTGTACCAAACGGTGAGCAACCGTCCTTCACGGCTATCCCAGTGGGAAATGGAAACTACAATATTGAGATTGGCCTGCCTGCTGGTCCTAAAGGAGATACGGGTCCACAAGGTCCTGTTGGCCCTAAGGGTGATAAGGGAGATCAAGGGGATATTGGTCCCCAAGGCCCGGTTGGTTCAAAAGGCGACACTGGTAGTCAAGGCCCAGTTGGCCCTAAAGGTGATACTGGTAAATCAGTTTATCAAGTTTGGCTGGAAGCGGGTCATAATGGTTCCGAAACTGACTTTATTAATTCACTTAAAGGTCCTAAAGGTGATACCGGTATTCAGGGGCCTGTTGGTCCTACTGGTGCTACTGGTCCAAAAGGTGATCCAGGTGTAGCTGGTAAACAGGGCCCACAGGGAATACAAGGACCGAAAGGGGATAAGGGTGACACTGGCCCAGTTGGTCCTCAAGGTCCACAGGG
>CAMCCW010000104.1 GCA_945873395.1 uncultured Lactobacillus sp.
GTACTTGAATATTAAAATTAGTTCTTTTCATCGGGGCTGTTATTGGTTTATGTTTGTTTTACAAAAATTAGGGATAACCATTTTATTTATTAGCTGGGATACTGTGCCATTTCAAGATATTAGCCACTTTCAGCATTTCATTTTCAGTGTCGTCTGCCAAAGTAACTTGCATGACTAGTGCTTCTCCCTTCATCAGTAGTAACTTTAGTCGCATAACCATTCTTTTTAAGGAAAAGGGTTCGCTCTGAGTTAAATCATTCATTTGTACAGTATCATCTCATAAATTAATTATAATATAACACCCATCAGCGCACCTTCCACTTAATGGAGAAGTTGTTCAGCTTTTCCTTCTTTTCAAAGTGTTCCTTCACCCGTGGGACGACCTCTTTGCCGTAGATTTCAATCGCCCTTAGTACGTCCTCGTGGGGCATTGAGACAATCGGCAAGTGGAGGTAGAAACGCTTCAGCCTCAGTGTATCCATCAATTTGATGATCTTGTTAGCGACGGTCTCAGCATCCCCCACGAAGATCACCCCGTCGTCACCGATACCATCGAGATACTGCTCGTACGTCATCCCCGACCATTGCTCCCGTTCCTGACTAATGGTGTCCACCAGCAGTTTTGTTGGGTAGAAGTATTCCTTAACCGCCTTCTCCTTATCGTCGCTCAGCCATCCCCAGGAGTGGGTGGCAATTGGCATCGTGCTTAGTTTATGGCCGGCCTTTTCCGCCACCGCCCGGTAGAGCTTAGTCAACGGCTTAAACGAGTCGAGCTTCCCGCCGATGATTGCGTAAACGGTCGGTAAGCCCATCTCGGCGGCCCTGATGGTGGAATTAGGACTGTCGCCACTGGCTATGAAATGGGGAGGTTTTTTTGACTGCGGTGGTAGATGCCGGTATGGTCAACTTTCGGCGTGAACTTTCCTCCTGGCCAATTGAGAATTTCATGTTGGTTGATCTTCACCAGCATCTCAAGCTTTTCCTTGAAGAGTTCGTCGTAATTCTCGAGGTCATAGCCGAACAGGTCAAAGGCTTCGGTAAAGGAGCCGCGGCCCGCCATGATCTCAATCCGTCCGGGAGCGGCAGCATCAATCGTCGCATACTGCTCGTAAACGCGGATCGGGTCAATTGTCGGCAGGTTGGTGGTGGCGCTGGAGAGATGAATTTGCTTTGTTTGCGCGGCGGCCATCGCTAGCACGATTTCGGGCGCTGAGACGGCAAAATCCTTTCGGTGGTGTTTGCCAATGGTATATACGTCAATCCCCAGCTTATCAGCCAGCGTAATTTCTTCCAGTAAGTCACGGATACGCTCATCGTGACTGATGGCTTCGCCGGTCTTCTCAAGCGGAGTAGTTTCACCAAATGTAAAAATTCCCAATTCAACTTTCATAAGCGGATGCTCCTTTCACTTATTTATGTGATGGTAGTTTATAATAATAAATTTTATATTACAATAATTATTAACGATTTCTGATTTTGGTGGAACTGACTAAATGGCTTGAAAAATGTTGTGGCTTATATTGATCATAAACGTCTCCCAGCTTTGTTAGTCTCTAAGGTAAAAAGCATTAGGCAAATAAAATGACAATTAGCCGTTGACTGGTATAATCAAAAGCAAATATGATCGGAGGACGGCTAGCATGAAGAAAGTTCAGAATATTGTGATTGGGTTTGGCAAGGGTGGCAAGACGCTTGCCAAGTTCTTAGCTCAGCGTGGCGAAGAGGTATTAGTGGTGGAAAAGTCACAGCAGATGTATGGCGGGACCTGCATCAACATTGCCTGCTTGCCATCGAAGCGGTTGGTTACGGAAGCGGCACGGGGAACCGACTTTGCGACGGCCATTAAGGGAAAAATAGAGATGGTCGCGCAATTACGGAATAAGAATTACCATATGCTGGCGGACGAGGAGACAGTCACGGTGTTGGATGGGACCGCTCATTTTACCGGCAACCATACGATCGCGGTTGAAACGACCACTGGAACCGAAGAATATGAGGGCGGGCGCATCTTTACCAATACCGGTGCAACCCCGAATATCCCCGCAATTCCCGGCCTGAAGGATAGTCAAGCACTCCTGACCTCAACAACCGCGATGGAACTGCCGGAACTACCCGCTAGGCTGGTGATTATCGGGGCGGGCTATATTGGTCTTGAATTTGCGGCGATGTTTGCCAGCTTCGGCGCGCAGGTCACAGTGCTGGATCACCATGCAACTTTCCTGCCTCGTGAAGATGATGACGTGGCGGCAATGGTAAAGGAAAACCTGGCGAAGCTCGGCGTTGAGATCAAGATGGGTGTTGCGATTAAAAAGGTCACGGACGAGGCCGGTCAAGCGGTGGTTAGGTACGAAGAGCAGGGGAACGAGCAAGGCGTTTCGGCTGATAAAATCCTCGTGGCGGCCGGTCGTCACCCTGTTACCGAAAACCTGGGCCTCGAAAATACCGACATCCAGTTGACGGACCAGGGCGCAATCAAGGTTGATCCTCATCTTCATACTACCGTTCCAAATGTTTGGGCCATCGGCGACGCAAAGGGCGGTCCCCAGTTTACCTACATTTCGTTAGACGACTTCCGGATCATCAAGGACGAACTCTTTGGTGACGGGACGCGCCAGACGACCAACCGGGGTGTGGTTCCGACTAGCGTCTTCATCGAGCCGCCACTGTCACAGGTGGGCTTAACCGAAAAGCAGGCCCAGGCGGCGGGGAAGGATTACCAGCTATTCAAGCTGCCGGTTGCCACCATTCCTAAGGCGAAAGTACTGAAGGATCAGCGGGGGATGTTGAAGATGCTGGTTGATCCGGCGACAAAAGAAATTATCGGGGCGACGATCTACGCCCCTGAGTCACACGAGATCATTAACATGGTCGCCCTCGCAATGCGGGCCAAGCTCCCATACACCATGCTGCGCGACCAGATTTACACCCACCCGACGATCAGCGAAGGCTTCAATGATTTATTGAAGAAGCCGGTGAAATAAAAATAAGGTACTAGCTTCATGAATTTGGCGCTAGTGCCTTATTTCTATGCATTCTTACTCTGAACCGCGGCTAATTTCCTGCTGTCAATCGAGACGGGGAGCGCAATCGTCAGGGCCTTGATCAGGATTATATCCATGATGGTGATAAAGGTAATCGTTAACAATGTAACCGCCGTTTGAATGATTAACAGGTGGAAGCCACCGCCGAATAGTAGGCCGTTGGGGACCTGGCCACTGATCTGGTGACTCGCAAAAATACCGGTTGCAATACTTCCCCAGATGCCGCTGATTCCGTGACAGCCAAATGCGTCAATAACATCATCGATCGCTAAGTGTGGCTTAATCTGGGTAATAAACGATTGGCTGATCATGGCCCCAACCATGCCGATGATCATCGAACCACCTAGTGTAACATAGCCGGCGCTGGGAGTAATGGCGACGAGCCCGGTGACGGCCCCGTTGCAAACACCGGTAAGGGTAACGTGGTTCAACCGGTAGCGGTCCAGCAGCATCCAGGTAACCATTGCCGTTGAGCAGGCAATCGTGGTCGTTAACATGGCCTGAACCGCGGTATCATCCACGGCCAAGGCGGATCCGGCGTTAAAGCCATACCAGCCGATCCACAATAGCGCTGTCCCGATTAGGACCCAGGAAAGGTTGTTGTGTTGGGCGTAGACTTCCTTGCGGCGGCCGACCCATGCGGAAAGGATCAAGGCGGTGATCCCGGCATTGACGTGGACGACCAAGCCACCGGCAAAGTCAACCGCCCCGAGGCTGGCGAGGAAGCCGTGCGGTGCCCAAACCATGTGGACCAGCGGGTAGTAGACGAAGATCGACCAGCAGATCGTGAAGATGATTAGGAAGTTAAAACGTCCGTGACCAACCACCGACCCGCAAAAGATCGCCGGGGTAATGATTGCGAACATCATAAAAAACATGGTGTAGTCACCGATCGGGATCCCGGTTTTCGTGACTGCGTTAATGGAGACGTTAATCATCAGTATGTTATGCAGGTTGCCGATTATCCCCCAGTGGTTGCCGGAGAACGAGAGGGAGTAACCGACCGTAATCCACAGAATGACGGCCAATCCACACATCATAAAAATAGTGAGCAGCATATTATTGGCATGCCGGTGATTGATTAGACCACCGTAGAAAAATGCTAACCCTGGCGTCATCAGTAACACCAGAATACTAGCAATCATGACGAATAATGTGTTTGCTTGTGACATGTAGACCATCTCCTCATATTGTTGGGAATAATCTACCATCTTTGCGCAACAGTCACAATGGATTGTGCGAAATACCGTGGAATCATTTGTGTGAAGTGCTTTCACTCTGAAAAATGATTAGTATCTGGGACAGTTTGGTTAAGAATATATTAGCCGCCTGCCATGCGTTCGCTGTATAGCAGTATTACAATTAAGTAATACCGTAATTATAGGATCGCGCCTGCACTTGTAAGTGAAATAATCTTTGCGATGAGTAGGTGAAATTAAAATGAAGATCTTTATTGCCGGTGCATCCGGTCGCGTTGGAACTAAATTAACGCGTGATTTAATTAACGATGGTTATGAAGTTATTGCGGGCGCCCGTCACCTGGAGAAGGTGGTCAAGGATAGGCGGGTCACTCCGGTAAAGTTTGATCTCCACGAGAGTGTTGAAGAGATGCGGCAAGCAATCGGCGACGTTGACGCGATTTACTTTACCGCTGGATCGGGCGCCAAGGACTTGCTACAGACGGATGCCTTCGGAGCGGTGAAACTGATGCAGGCGGCCGCTAAAAATGGGATCAAGCGTTTCGTAATGTTGAGCGCCCTGTTTTTGCTTGAGCCGACGAGATGGCGGCAGCTAGTTCTGATTTGCCTTGCTTTTTGGGGATTTCAACGTAAGCAGTATTGAACTGACGATACCCATCAGGTTTTAAGATGGGCAGATTGTAAAATTTAAGTTGAACATTTAAGTGGACAGAAAAACCCATCAAGGTCTTTAATGGTGTTACCACACAATCCATTAGAAAGAAGGACCTTGATGAGCACCACTATTTTATCATTCCAGAACCGTGTTGTCATTGAAACGCTTCATAGTGAAGGACGTTCCTTGCGATACATCGCTAACTACTTAGGCTTTAGTAAGACCACCATCTTTAACGAACTTCACCGGCTAAATAGTGAGTACCAGGCTGAGCTAGCGCAAACTGACTTTGAACAAAAGGTTAGTCAACGGGGGCGGAAGTCTTCGCTCACTAAAAACCTTAAACACTTGGTCGAGGAAAAGATTCAAGTCCAGAAGTGGTCCCCTGAACAAGTTGCCCATGTGGTGGGGATTGCCTACAAGACGGTCTATAACTGGATTGATCAAGGATGGCTTGATGTAC
>CAMCCW010000105.1 GCA_945873395.1 uncultured Lactobacillus sp.
AAAGTCTATCACAAATGACTTTTTTATTTTTCTAACTTAATTTTACAAACCGCGATTTTAAAACAAAGTAGCCAGCAGAAAGTATGGACTTTCCACTGGCTACTCCGTGTAAGTAGGTAGGCAATCACTACCTGTTTTGTATTGTAGCAGCCATTTTTTACTTAGGCAATAGGATGAATGCATAATTAATTATTAAATTAGTCCATCCGTGGATAGATGGGTACTATTCAACCTGCCGGATAAAATAACCAAGTTAGTATTGCCAATTAATGTTAATAACATTAAAGTAGTTGATGTGACTATTATCGAAGGAGTTATTTATCATGGAACAAATTTTTCTCACCGTCCTGACGATTATCTTTATCGTAGAAAGTTTCTTTGAGATTCGCTATTTTGCCCAGATTCGGAATACTTTCGTCAACTCTGGCCGGGCTACACCAACTAAACGGGTCCAACGAATTATTAAGATCGAGAATATGTGGAGCTGGGTATCATGGATTTTCCTCTTCTTGCTCTTCGTTCTGCCTGACTTCTACACGATGCTGGTAATCTGTGTAATCACCCTGATCGAAACCTGGGTAGTTTACGAGCTCTACAATGCTCGTGATTATGTTCAAAAAATTAATAAATAACACGAAAAAGTGTGAATTGGCCTTTGGTGTCCGGATCTTCCGAACACTAGAGGCCTTTTTATCAACACACATAACAGATTTAGTTTGACAGCTAACAGTTAATTAAATATAATTTCAACCGAATAGTGAAAGGAGCAGTGTAATGACTAATATTAACATTGGTCGATTGATTAAACGTGCAGAAGTCAGTCTCGCCCGGCAGATGAATGACTTTGCCCGGCAAAATGGTCTGACTGGCAACCAGATGAACATTATCGACTACCTAAGTCGGCAGGAAGCCATGGCTGCTGACCAGAAAGCGATTGAAAATGAATTCAACATTCGGCGCTCAACCACCACAATTATCCTTCAGCGAATGGAAAAACGTTCCTTGATCCAACGCATTGTCGATCCTCATGACCGACGTAGGCGACAGGTTCAGTTGACAAACAGCGCTCGTCAACTGGTACCAATTGTCCATGCCTATATCAATAGCCAAGAAAAGCGACTGACCAATCGGTTTTCAGCAGACGAACTTGCAACAGTTGCACGAGTACTGCGATATATTGAGGAGGGTGACTAAATATGACAGATAATAATATTAAGATCCCATCCAAGGTCATTGCCGCAGTTATTGCCACCGGGCTATTATCGTTTTGTGGAGTGATCGTTGAAACTGCCATGAACGTTTCGTTCCCCAAACTGATGACCGAGTTCAGCGTGACGACCAACGTGGTTCAATGGATGACCTCGATCTATTTACTGGTTGTAGCAATCATTGTCCCCCTGTCGGCTCTTTTGAAGCGGTCTTTTCGTACCAAACCCCTTTTCTTAACAGCGGTTACCTTTTTCATTTTAGGGGTCATTATCGATGCCCTTGCACCTTCTTTCCCAATTTTGTTGATCGGGCGGTTGATCCAGGGACTAGGAACAGGAATTTCGTTGCCACTAATGTTTAACATCATCATGGAGCAGGTTCCCCGGCAACGAATTGGCCTGATGATGGGCTTTGGAAATCTGATCACGGGAATTGCCCCCGCCGTTGGCCCAACTTTTGGTGGCATTATCGTCTCCAGTCTAGGTTGGCGCTGGATCTTTTATATTCTTCTTCCCTTCCTGTTGGTATCGTTATTACTTGGCATGTGGGGGATCCAACAAAAAACGGCTCCTGTCCGTCAGCACTTCGATATCTTAAGTTGCCTGCTGATTGCCGTTATGTTCACCGGCCTAGTTGTCGGCTTCAGTAACCTGGCAACATTGCCATTACAGAGTTGGTCAGTTGGTGGCGCAATCTTAATCGGACTGGTTGCCATGGGACTACTGAGTTGGCGTTCACTCAGCATCGCCACCCCAATTTTGGATTTTCGGCTCTTTGGTAACCACCGTTTTGCTGGTCATGTGCTGATCTTCTTCCTCACCCAGATGTGTTCCCTTGGCTTCGCCTTCCTGTTACCCAACTATATTCAATTGGTTAACCATAACACTGCCCTGCTTGCGGGACTAGTTGTTATGCCAGCCGGTTTCTGTGGTGCCCTCTTTGCGCCCGTCGGTGGCCGGCTGCTCGATCAGTATGGTCCAAAGAAGCCCGTGCTGAGTGGAAGTATTTTAATGACGGTTTCTATCTTAATCTTTACTATTTTTTCACCTGCTATGAGTAATCTGGCCATTGCACTCGTCTATATTCTTTATATGAGTGGCATGGGATCATTGATGGGAACCGTAATGACCAGCGCCCTGGCCAGCCTTCCTCAGAATAAACAAACTCAAGGAAATGCTATCCTTAATACCCTGCAACAGTTTGCTGGTTCAATGGGAACTTCATTAGTTGCAATGATCGTTGCTAAGAGCCAGGTAGGTGTCGGGAAGACCGCCACTGCAACTGCGCTTGGGACACAGCATGCGTTTATCTTGATGCTGGTATTCGTAGTTATGATTGTGATTGCGGTGTTGCGGTTCGTTCCGCAGCGTCTGAAATAATTTTAGGGTTCTTTTTTAGGACTCTTTTTTATTTGGATTTTAGTTGAAGTAAATTACAACTAAAAGTTAAAGACCAATTAAAAAGCTGTCCAATGAGAATTACTTCCCCAGACAGCTTTACCTAATAATATTCAATTTAGCCAAACAGGTAGGCTAGCCAGCCATGCCATATTCGCGGTTCCTTCTTGGGTGCTGTTGATTTGATTTCCAATAGATTTGTGTCAAGATGACGTGCAATATTCATTCTATCCACCCCTTAATTGGTAAGGTAGCTCAGTGGCTTATCAACGTTAACCTTTGTTCCTTGGTACTTCTTCTTGATCCATTGCTGAATCTGTTGGTTGTGGTAAAGGGTTACCAGCTTCTGGTAATTCTTGTTATGCCGGCTCTTTTTGGCCGTGGCAATGACATTAATGTTGTTCTTCGTGCTCTGATCGACCTTTTCGTGGTAAATCGAATCCTTCAGGACGTTTAAGTGCCCCGTCAATGCGATCGTGTTTCCAATCAGAACCAGGTCAGTGGACTTCAGTACCCGGGGACCGGTCGTGTCGTCGATCTCCTTGAACTTCAAATTCTTCGGATTAGAGGCAATCCCCTCCGTCCCGGTAGTGGGTCCGAAGTTCTTCTTCAACGTAATCAAACCAGCGTTCTGCAGGAGGAGCAGGCCCCGGGCGGTGTTGGCCGGGTTATTGGCAATGGCAACGGTAGCCCCATCCGGTACCTGGCTCAGACGATGGTAGCGGTCCGAGTAGATACCCATGGGTTCCAGATAGGTAGTTCCCAGAGCAGCCAGTTGAGCCTTCTTATTTTCCTTATTGTAAGTCTGCAGGTAAGACCAGGATTGGAAGGCATTGACGTCGATCTCACCGTTGGCCGTGGCTTTGTTTAAGGCCACCGGGTCGGTAAAGCTCTTCACCCGAATCTTCAGCCCCGCCTTCTTGGCTTGGTCCGACTTAGCAATGTGCTGCCAGATCTGTACGTCGGGACCAATTGTTCCCAGAGTGATGGTTCTTCTGCCCAGTGGTCCCCCATTGGCGGCACTGCTCAGTCCTAATCCAGCGGCAATCACGATAATGATCCCGATCACCCACCACCAAAATGTGCGTCGTTTCCTTGATTTACGCATTGAAACCCGCTCCTCTCTTTCTCAGTTCTCTCTTATGTCTTGATGCTTAGTCAACCACGTGCCGTTCAAATGGTTTGTCTGAAATCCCTTCGCTGAGGATCTTCTTGGACCATTCCTTAGCAGAGAAGAGAGAATGGTCACGGTAGTTCCCACAGGATTCGATCGTCGTCCCCTGAACGTCTTCCCACTTGGTCTTGTAGGCAATTTCCTCGAGGGATGATTTGAGGGCCTTAGCAACCTCGGTCGTAGAATGTTCACCCCAGGTAATCAGGTGGAAACCGGTCCGACAGCCGAATGGTGAACAGTCAATCACGCCGCTAAGTCGGTCACGAAGCAGCCCTGCCAACAAGTGTTCAATCGTGTGCAGGCCCGCCGTTGGAATGGCGTTTTCGTTTGGTTGAACCAGACGAAGATCGTAGTTGCTGATCTTATCGCCCTTTTCGCCCTCTTCAACAGTAATCAAACGAACGTAAGGTGCCTTTACCTTGGTGTGATCTAATGTAAAACTTTCAACTTTAGCCATAATAATTATCTCCTTTGTTTAATCAACTTAGTTCCAAATTTCATCAGCAATGTTCTTGATCAGCTTAAGCTTCTTCCATTCTTGATCTTCTGTTAAGATATTCCCCTCTTCCGTTGATGCAAAACCACATTGCGGACTCAAGCACAGGTTTTCCAATGGAACGTGCTCAGCGGCCTCGTGAATCCGCTTGATAACCGCCTCACGGTCTTCAAGGTCCCCACTCTTGGAAGTGACCAGTCCCAGGACAATCCGGACGTTCGGCCGTTGATTCCAGATAGTGGCCAGCGGTGAGAAGTCTCCGGCCCGGTCACTATCGTATTCGAGGAAGAAGCCATCGTAGTCCAATTGAGCCAGGTACTTGGCGACTGGACCATAGCCACCAGAGAAGAGGAAGGTCGACTTGAAGTTTCCCCGACAGATGTGGGTGGTGATGGTCAGCCCCGCGGGACGATCCTTAAGGGCCCCGTTAATTACCGTCACCGCGTCCTCGGCCAGTTGAACGTACTTGGCGTGCTCAGCTGGGTCGTCAGCGGTCGCGTTCAGCTTGCTGATCAGGAAGGCCCAGGTGGTGTCGTCAATCTGCAGGTACTTGCAACCCAACTCGGCGAAGTGCTTGATCGTCAGGCGGTAGGCATTGGCAAGGTCGGCCAGGTAGTCGGCGCGGTTATCGTAAAACTCAGGCCAGTTGTCCGAACGGTTATCCCGGAAGAGCATCGTCGGGGATGGAATCGTCTGCTTAGCAATTGCATCATCACCAGCCACCCGCTTGGTAAACTCAAAGGCCTTGAAGAACGGGTGATCTGGATTGTAGGCCACCTTACCGGCTAGCTCGGCATTATCAGTCCGGGTCTTGGCCCCCTGGAACTTGTAACTCTGCTGGTAGTCATACTTGGCAACCCCCTTCAGTCCCCAGAGGAAGTCAAGGTGCCACCAGCTGCGGCGAAACTCACCATCGGTCACCGCATGCAGGCCAACCGCCTTTTCCTTCGTGACCAGGTCCGTGATACATTCATCCTCGACCTTGGTCAGTGCGGCACGATCAATCTTGCCAGCCTTAAAATCAGCCCGGGCCGCTTTGAGCTTGGCGGGACGAAGGAAGCTGCCGACAATGTCA
>CAMCCW010000106.1 GCA_945873395.1 uncultured Lactobacillus sp.
TCCATCCGGCGCAGCTCACTGGAGCCGAAGAAGGGCACAAAGTTAGCCTTCTTGTCGCTTAAAGCCTGTTTCTTCAGTGATTGGTTCTTGAAGATGACGGGACTCAGGGAAACGGCGGCCTGCTTTTCCGTCTGCAGGGAATGAGTCTTCTTGATTGGCAAGGAGAAAAGCAGCAGGACCAGGACAAAAGCAAGAATTACCGGGCCGAAGATCGACCACAGCCGCTTGCTGTTATGCATTTTGTAACTCCTTTACCCGTTGTTCGATCTTTTCGATAGTGTTCCATTGACTCCGGTCGAATTCGGAAACTGGAACTTGGATGTCAAAGGCATCTTGCAGACCCAAGAGCAGGCTAACCGTTGCCATGGAATCCAAAAGACCAGAAGCAAAGAGATCTTGACTAGCATCGCTGAAGTCAGATGCGTCACGGCCAGTTGCGTCAGCTAAAATGTTAATAATTTGTTCTTGCATGATAAAATCCTCCTAAATCTTACTCAGCTATTTGCTCAACAGGTAGGTGTTTAAGAAACCGCTGAAAATCAAAAATGTGACCATTACAAAGTTAAAGGTGATGAAGATGGCAACGCCGGTCGTCAACTTGTTATGTGGCAAGTTTGGCAGGTGCTTACGTTTGTACCGCAGCCACCAGTCGTTGGTGACGAGGGCGAGGCCATGAATAATTCCGTATAGAATATAATACCAGGTAATTCCGTGCCAGAAGCCCATCAGAGTCATGTTCAGCATGTAGGCTGTTGATGACAGGGCGTTCCGGTTCTTAAACCACCGCTTCTTGGTAGCCAGGAAAACGAACCGCATAAAGATGTAGTCCCGGAACCAGAAGGACAGGCTGATGTGCCACCGGTTCCAGAATTCCTTGATGTTCTTGGACTTGAACGGCTGCTTGAAGTTCATCGGTGACTTGACACCCATGAAGTAACTGATTGCGACAGCAAAGAGTGAGTAACCGGCAAAGTCGAAGAAGAGGTACAGACCGTAAGTGTACATGACCCCAACCATGCTCCACGAAATCATGTGGGGCTGGAGGAGGGCCATCCGCTCAAAGTGCGGTAAGAAACGTTGACCAAAGAAGTAACCGATGACGAACTTGTATAAGAATCCCAGGAATAAGTAGAAGATCCCTTTGTTCACCAGGGCCAGGTAGGCTTCCCGGCTCGGTACCTTCTGGTAGTCCTTGGAGAAACGCCGGTAACGATCGATTGGCCCGGACGTCAGGGTTGGCATGAAGAGCACAAAACGGATAAACTTCCATGCTGAGATGTCTTTAACCATCCCGTCACGAGTTTCGATGATGGTTCCGGCCGCCCGGAACGTCAGGTAACTGATCCCTAAGAAACCAAGCAGTGAGTTGTGACCAACCATTGCTGGAGTTAGCTTGACGATTACCAATGGAGCAATTGAGAGGGCCACCATCAGGTAAAAGACGCCTGACGCGTTATTTTTTTGCCGATAATGGTGGTAGTACATCACCAGACAGGTTTGCCAGATGACGTAGACAATCAGCGAGATTCCCTGCTGCCAGCTGTCACCGTCGAACATCAGAAAGATGAAGATGAAGCTGATCAGGGCCTCGTACCAGCTGAACCTTTTACCGAAATACAGGCCAATGCCAAGGGGTAAGATGGCGAGTATCAGGTAGAAGAAGTACATCGGGGTCCCATAGGCACTGAAGTTAGGTAGGCTAGCAATCCAATTAATCATTACTTGTTAGCCTCGCTAATCAGCTGTTTGACGGCAATCTTACCATTTGCCGACATTGGGAAGCTTTCCCGGTAGATGAACTGGGTTGGCATCATGTATGGCATGATCAACCCGTCGAGGCTCTCCCGGATGGCCTTGGTCAGGGCTGCCGGATCATCAGGTTGTTCCTTTGGGATGACGTCGGCGATCAGGTGGGTGACCTTACCGTCCTTATTGTACTTTGGTACGGCAACTGCCTGCTTGATCAGCGGACTCTTTTCCAGGCTGGCGCGGACTTCGTCTAGTTCCACCCGGAAACCGTGGAGCTTGATCTGGAAGTCCATCCGGCCCTTGTGGTGGAGCAGACCATCGGTGTCGAGAATTCCAGCATCCCCGGTCCGGTAGGCCTTTTGACCGTTGAGTTCGAAGAAGGCCTTGGCCGTCTTCTCTGGATTGTTCATGTATCCCTGGGCGACACTGTCACCACTGATGATGATCTCACCCTGTTTACCGGGTTCCGTAATCTCCTGGTCGCCATTCCAGATAGAAAGTTTGATCCCCGGTTTGGCATACCCAACTGGCAGCCGGTCATTGTTGGCGACAATTTCCGGGGTGATTTCAACACCTGAGATGGCCACCGTAGCTTCGGTTGGGCCATAGGTGTTGAAGATCTTGGCATGTGGGAAACGCTGCTGCAGGTTCTTCGCGGTCTTGACGGTCAGTTCCTCACCACAGAACAGGAAGAACTTTAATCCCGGCATCTGCTTCTCACTGAAGGCTGGACTGAGCATCAGCATGTCCGCAAACGATGGGGTCCCGACGAAGACATTGAGGTCTAAGTGCGGCAGGGCGGTGAAAAGCTTACCGAAGTTTTCCACCACGTCATGTGGGATGGCCTTGATGGTGCTGCCACTCAGCAGGGCTGGCCACCAGTACATATTTGATAGGTCAAACGAGTATGGGGGCTGTCCCAGGTAGTTGACGTTAGCTGGCAGCTTGAAGTCGTCACCGAGCATCCAGTCGATAAAAGTCCGCAGGTTGTCATGGCTAACCTCGACCCCTTTTGGCGAACCGGTTGTCCCGGACGTAAACAGGATGTAAGCCAGTTCGTCGCCGCTAACCATTTGATCAGCTGCCGGTGTGAAGTCCTGCTTGTCTTTCAAAATGTCCATCAGCTGGTCCTTGGTGATAACGGTCGCGTCAGTCGAAACCTTATCGCTTGGGAAGTCATCGATAGCGATGATCATTCCTGGCTGGGCCGTGTCCAGGATTGATTGGATCCGGGGCAGGGCAGAGTCAGTTGAGACCGGGATGTAAGGGTGGCCGGTCTTCAGCGCAGCTAAGAAGCTGACGATCATCTCAACTTGGTGATCACCAAAGACCAGGATCGGTGTTTGCTTGGCAAGGTCCTGCTTAGCTAACCATGCGGCCAAGGTATTGGCACTGTTGGCCAGCTCACCGTAAGTAGTGGTTGTCCCCATCTCATCATAGGCGATGCGTGCGGCGTTTTGTTGTGCGCACTCATCGAACGATGTCACAATATTTTTGGTCATAGTTTCCTCCATTATTAGAATTCATTATAGATAAATGGTTCTTGACCAGCACCATAATATCCGTATAGATAGACTAAAAGGAGAATCACGACAAAGTAAAACACCGTCTTCAGCGTGAAGCTTAGGGCGGGGTGTTCTTGTGTAAATTTTGTCACGTTCTAGTCCTCTCCTCTCGAAACGTGCCAGAAGCACTGGCGATAGCTTAGCATTATATCCCAACAGGAACCATAATTCCTGAAATCTTTACTAAAACTTCAAGATTTGATCGGATATAATTCTAACCTATACATTATAACCATTTTGGCGCTTATTAAAATAGTAATTAGGAATTGACTTGTAGTAAAAATGAGTAATTGCAAGTTATAGTAATTTTAGCTATGATAATGACTTGAATATTATAAGGAGGGGACAGGATGATTGAGGGACTTGGTATTGATTTGACACCGCTAGAACGGGTTGATCGACTGGCGAAGCGGCATCCCCAGTTTGTTAACCGGATCCTGACGCCAGACGAACAGGAGCAATACCGGCAGTTCAGTGGTCAACGGGCCGTGGAATACCTGGCCGGTCGCTGGTCGTTAAAAGAGTCCTTTGGTAAGGCCATGGGAACTGGCATCGGTAAGACGGTCGGCTTTCAGGATGTTGAGATTGTCGATAACCAATCGGGGGCGCCAGTGGTAACTCGTTCGCCGTTTGTCGGTCGGGTTCACGCCTCAGTCAGTCATACTGCCACCCTGGTGATGACGGAAATAATTTTAGAAAGTGAGCATGAAAAATGATTAGTGGTCGTTTACGAAAAACAACGTATCAGGTTGACTTAGGGGCCCTGCGGCACAATATTCAGGCACAGCGGGCGGTCCTGCCTGCCGGGAGCCGGATTTTTGCGGTAGTGAAGGCTAATGCCTACGGACACGGTTTGGTCCCGGTTGCCCAGGCGGCCCTGGCTGCTGGTGCCACGGGAACTTGTGTTGCCATCCTGGATGAGGCGTTGGAACTGCGGGACAACGGGATCGATGCCTTAAGCCTGGTCCTGGGAATCACCGCGGTCGAGTACGCCAATGTCGCAGCGATGGCGGGCGTGTCACTGACGGTGGGCTCCTTGGATTGGCTTCAAGAATACCATCGTCTGGCCCAAGTTAACCACTGGCCCAAGCCATTGAAGGTTCACCTCGGTATTGACACGGGAATGGGCCGGATCGGCTTTACCGATATCGACCAGTTTAAGCAGGCTGTGGAACTCTTGAAGAGTCCGGAGTTTGAATTTGAGGGGATGTTCACTCACTTTGCGACGGCTGACAGCACCGATCAGACTTACTTTGATAAGCAGGTAACCCGTTGGCAACAGTTCGTTGACAGCCTGGATGAGCTTCCGCCATACGTTCACATGGCTAACTCAGCAACGGGAATGTGGCACCGGGAACTGATTACGGCCAACACGGTGCGGATGGGAATCTCCATGTACGGTCACAACCTATCTGGCTGTGATATCAAGGAAACCTTGGGCCTTCAGCCGGTCGGCACCTTCAAGACAGCGATCAGCTTTGTCAAAAAGCTCAAGGCCGGGGAATCAGTCAGCTACGGGGCAACCTACACCGCCAAGGAAGACGAATGGCTGGCGACCCTGCCCGTTGGTTATGCGGATGGGTACCCACGTTCACTGACCGGCTTCAAGGTAATGGTAGATGGCATGGACCAGATGATGGTCCGGCTGCCAAAGTATTACCCCGTTGATACGCCAGTCGTCTTGATGGGCAAGTCGGGCCAGCTGGAACTGACCCCAACCGACTTGGCCAAGCAGGTAGGAACCATTAACTATGAGATCCTGACTGGGATCAATAACCGGGTTCACCGGGTATACAAGAATTAGGCTCCACTTCTTTGATCTAAAGAAAGCCGTGACTGGGGATTGACAATCTGCCCGCAGGTTTGTAGAATAGTGGAAATTGATATGAGTCCTTTAATGTAGCCCCGTGAGACTGCAAAAGACGTTCGAACTAAATAGA
>CAMCCW010000107.1 GCA_945873395.1 uncultured Lactobacillus sp.
AGCAATTATTTAGAACCATGTTTACTAATAAAGTAGACATGGTTCTTTTTGGTCTTAAAATAAAAATATCCCGTAATTCGTATTTCACAAATTACGGGATATTTTTTAAATAACGAGGATCGTTATTACTTCTTCTTGTTCTTTGGATTTTCGATTGGCTTGTTATCAAGGTCGGTCCGGACAACTAAGACATCACAAATTGCCATCCGGGTGACGTATTCGGTAACGGAACCGATTAAGATCCGTTCAACCGCGTTCAAACCGGTAGCCCCAATCATGATCAGATCGGCGTTCATTTCCTTTGGAACGTCCCGGGCGATAATGGTCTTTGGAGCTCCGTATTCGATGGAGTAACTGACCTTTTGGACACCGTTCTTCTTGGCGTAATCAACGTACTTGTCGAGGGTCTTCTTGGCAGTGTCAGTGACTTGCTCAACCATTGAGGTATCAAAACTGGAGATGTTTTGGAATGCCCGTGTGTCGACAACGTGAAGCAGACGCAATTCAGCATCTTCACCGTTCCGCTTAGTAACGGCGACCGCCTTCTTAAAGGCTAATTCGGCTTCTGCAGATCCATCGACTGGAACCAAAATGTGTTTATATTCTTGTGCCATATTAGTGCCTCCTCATAATCTTTTACCTTATTATACACTTTTCGCAGAATAGACGTAAAGCAATGTCAGCGATTCTTTGAACGAAATTCACTCGTGACTGAGAAGGCCATTTGGGTTTCTAAAATGCAGCCTAGGACTACCATGGTGACGATAAAGGCGATGCTGTTGGTCCAGGCCGCAATCAGGGTGATGATGCCGAGGACGGTCATCACGACTCCCCAGATCTGAAGCTGGCGGTGAACGAAGGGGCTCTTGACCGGATCAAAGATCATGAAGGGCTTGTTTAAGTGAGTGAGAAAGTAGATCCCCTCAAAGAGTGCAATTAGAGCGAAGAGGGTCACAAAGATTGATAAGAGCATCAGTATTCATTCCTTTGATATAAAAAATAGCGCGGTGACAAATTTAATCATCACCGCGCCAAAAACTCCGTTGGTGCCGTTAATTGTCATTCAGTGTTGACCTGTGTTTAAGACAGGTGGGACACGGCTGCCTAATATTCAACTACCAAGTGTAAAGGCATGTTGTCCAAAAGGCAATGCACTAGTCCCAAAGTAATAAGACTGTAAGGCAAACCTGCGTTTAGACAACGCGTACACTACAGAATTTTCAATTATTATGTTAGCATCTTTTAGCCAATTAGGCAATTATTTCCCTGGATGATGGTGACCATGTAGTGCCTGGTATTGGGCTCGCCGAAGCTGCCAATATTGACGATTTAATGCCTGCTCAAAGTGACCATTCTGTTTAGGATGGAAGTATTGGGCGTCTTTAATCCGGTCGGGGAGGTACTGCTGAGCCACCCAGTCTTGGGGATGGTCGTGGGGGAAGTCGTAGTCCGTCCCGTGGCCCAGTTTAGCAGCGCCCTTATAATGGGCGTCCTTGAGGTGGTCAGGAACGTCGCCGAAGCCGCCCTGCTTAACCTGGGCGATAGCGGCGTCAATTGCGGTGATCCCGGAATTAGATTTTGGTGAAAGACAAAGCTCAATCACCGCATCGGCCAGGGGAATTCGCGCTTCAGGGAAGCCAATACGTTCTGCTGCCTGAACGGCTGTTACAGCACGTTGGGCCGCCGGCATGTTGGCCAGGCCAATGTCTTCATAGGCGATCACCATCAGCCGGCGGGCAATGCTTGGTAAGTCTCCGGCTTCAACCAACCGGGCGAGGTAGTGAAGGGCGGCATCGGTATCGGAACCGCGGATGGACTTTTGGAAGGCGGAGATGACGTCATAATGGGCATCCCCGTCTTTGTCGGCCCCCAGGGCTTTCTTCTGGACACTCTCCTCAATAATCGGCAGGGTCAAGTGAATCTTACCGTCATCACCTGGATCGGTCGATTTGGCTGCTAGCTCCAGGCCGTTGAGGGCGCTGCGCAGGTCGCCGTTGGTAGCGGTGGCCAGCTGTTCTTCAGCCGCTGGGGCTAACTCAATTGGGAGCTCGCCGAGACCACGTTCCCGATCTTTGAGGGCCCGCTCAATCGCTGTTTTGATGTCATTACTGGTCAGTGGATGGACAGGAAAGATTTGGGTCCGGCTCCGGATGGCAGGGTTGATGCTGATGTAGGGATTTTCGGTGGTGGCACCGATCAGGATGATCCGACCGCTCTCCAGATGGGGAAGCAGGAAGTCCTGTTTACTTTTGTCCAGGCGGTGAATCTCATCGAGAAGGAGGATCACAGTGCCACTCATCTTGGCCTCCTCCGCCACGATTTGCAAGTCCTTTTTGGAATCGGTGGCAGCGTTTAGCTTGCGGAAGGCGTACTTGGTTGAACCAGCGATGGCGCTGGCAATACTGGTCTTGCCGGTGCCCGGTGGACCGTAGAGGATCATCGAGGAGAGCATCTTGGCCTTGACCATCCTGTTGATGATTTTACCAGGGCCAACGAGGTGCTGCTGGCCGACAACCTCATCAAGTGTGCGGGGCCGCATTCGGTAGGCAAGAGGTTGTTGCATTATTCTTCCCCCTTTTGATGGAAGAGGCGGTAGAAGAAGCCGTGCTTTTCGCTATCTATTGGTTTTGGTGTTGATTCTGAGCTGACCTTAAACTGAGGATAGCGTTTTTCAACGTCGACCGGGGACTGGTAGACCCCTGTTTTTGCCGCAACCACCACGGCCAAGGCTTCCGGATTGGTCCGAAATTCCGGATCGGTCTTCATAGTAAAGATTCCCCCGTGTTGGTTGGTGGCCAGCAGGTAGGGATGGATATCTTCGTGGGGGAGGTTACCATTGAGGAAAACCAGGTTGCCGATGCCCCGCTTGAGTTCGGCCACTAGTGCCGGCTGCCAGTTTTGCTCGTGCAGTTCTTGGACACTGATGGTGAGGCAGACGCGTTCCCGGAAGGTTCCCAGGTACCTGCGTTGTTCATCGGGCTTGATCTTAGGGGTTCCGTAGATTGCGTTTTCGATCCGCTGTTCGGTTCCCGACTTTTGGTCATTAGCTGCCATTGGTAGAACCATCCTTTCTAATTATATCGGTGGCTTCATTATAACAAGTTCTTGGCTAGGATACGAAAAAAGCAGCCCGCACTAACGAGCTGCTTTAGTTATAGTTATATAGGAATTAGTTACCAACATCCAATGCTTGGTGCTTGAGGTGTGGGAAGATGTGCAGGTCCGCCCATCCGGTGATAGCACCCTGGAATGCTAAGGCAAACAGGGTTCCTAGGCCGAAATTGTAGATTCCACCCTGGATAATCGCCGCGATGATGGCCATGATCGTCGGTGGAATGTAAGAAGCCCACATCGCAACCGTGGCATTTCCGTGGCAGTACCGGAAACGGATAATCTGGAAGAGGTCATCAGCCGGGTGCAGAACCAGATTGGCCCGCTGGTAGATGGAAATGGCAGTTCCAATAAAGGCGACCCCAAGGAAGTTGATCAATACGTAAAGAATGATCATTGGGAGGGTCGTGGCATCAGGCATGATTCGGTTGAAGATGTTTGAGAACCACTGAATGAACAGTGAGAATGGCAGCATAAAGATGAAGTTGCCACCGATCCGCCGCCAGTCCCACTTGTGCATCAGGATGGCGTTTAAGACTGAGGTTAACATCCCCAGAACCATGAAGGCCCAGAACAGGGTTGTTGGCCGATTACCAAGAACAGCGATCCCCAGATTATTTTCCGCAGCGGTCCAGTAAGCGGATCCCAGAAATTGGGGATGAATATGAGAACTGGTTACCAAGGTAAGCACGTTTCCCATTGAGTTAATAACAATTGAAAATGCAAAGAATGCCCAGCTGGCCGTAAGCGAAATGGTTCGCTTGGCGACTTGACCATGAACTGGAATTTCTTCATCCATAAAAAACACTCCTTCTCTTATCTCTCTCAATTCGTGAATTCTTTCACTCACATTACGAATGGTAATTTACAACGTTAGGGGTTAGATGTCAACAAGCACTAATGTGACACACACTCTATTATAAATCTATTTATCAGAGAATATGCCAACCGGTTGACATACAAGTGAGCTAATACACGAATAAAAATTTTAAATAAATTTTGAAAACATGATAGGATCTTAATTAGAGAAAGGGGAAATTCGGATGAAAATCATTATTTCGCCAGCGCGGACTATGCAGGTTGATACCGATTCATTGCCATATCAAAACCTGCCCCAGTTTCTGCCGCAAACACGGACGATCCTGCACTGGATGCGGGGACTGACCTATGATGAACTGCACCGGCTGTGGTGGAACTGCAGTACTAAAATTGCGGAACTGAACTATCGTCGGATTCAGGAGATGGACCTGACGCAACGATTGACGCCGGCAATTCTGGCCTTTCGGGGGCTTCAATATCAATACATGGCGCCAGATGTCTTCACCGATCAGGGACTAGAATATATCGAGCATCACCTGCGGATCCTCTCCGGCTTCTACGGCCTGCTACGCCCATTTGACGGGATTGTACCCTACCGACTGGGCATGGGGGATCGGGCACAGGTAGCCGGTAGTTCCGATCTTTACCATTTCTGGGGAGATCGGCTAGCCGAAGAATTGTATCGAGATAATTCTCTGGTGCTCAACCTGGCTTCTCAAGAATACGCCCGGGCGGTGACTCCCTATCTGACGGGTGCTCGGCACTTTGTAACCTGCGTCTTCGGTGAAGTGATTGATGGTCGGGTAAAACAAAAAGCCACCTTAGCTAAGATGGCTCGGGGAAACATGGTTCGCTACCTGGCAGAGAATAATATTACAGACCTGGCAGGGGTGAGAGCCTTTAATGTCGCTAACTATCATTACCATCGGGAATACTCAACGTCGGATCGGCTAACTTTCATCAAGCAATAAAAAAAGCAGTTCCCTCGTGGAACTGCTTTTTTGGTATAAGTAAGTCAATCTTACTTGTTGTAGAATTCAACGATGAGGGCTTCATCGATGTCGGCATCCATGTCTTCACGGGCAGGGATCCGGTTTAACTTACCTTCGAGCTTGTCAGCATCGAAGTCAACGTAAGATGGACGAGAAACAACGGCGTCAACCGCGTTCTTGATGATGTCCAGGTTCTTGGACTTTTCACGAACACCGATGACTTGGTTAACATCAACTTCGTATGAAGGGATGTCAACGCGCTTGCCATCAACAGTGAT
>CAMCCW010000108.1 GCA_945873395.1 uncultured Lactobacillus sp.
GCTAATCAAGACCTTCCAGCGTGGCAAGCAAGGCAAGTGCGCCGCCTGTGACTATGACTGTGAAATTAAAAAGCAGATGGCTAAAAATAAACGGCGGGCTTGATCATTAGTTACGAAAAATAACCTCTAAGCAACAGATGATTCTGTAAGCTTAGAGGTTATTTTTATGTAGATTTATCATAATCAGTTCTAATTTAGGCAACTACTTTTCGAGACAGAAGTACCTTGTTGGCGATTCTCCGACCTCCAGACGAATCAACTGGCAGCCGAGGTCAGTTAAGCCCTTGTCAATCTGTTCAAACAAGTAGTAAGTTAGCTTTTCCAAAGTGGGATTTGTCTCCTTGAAAAAATCCAAGTCGTTTAGAAACTGTCCCTCTAGCGGATCGAGGACCTCGTGCACCTTATCCTCGACGTCATTGAACTTCATGAACTTCTTCAGTTCCACCTCGCAGATGAGCTCGTAGGTATGAGGATGAGCCTCGCCAATTCCATCCTGCCACCTAATCGCGTGGGAAGCATTCAAAAAGAACTTAAATTTATAACTACTTTTCATCTTTCTTCGTTACCTCTTTTAAGTCATGTCGAATAATTTGCTTAACCGTCCGGTATTCTTCATGATAGTCTTTTACCCGCCACTTAGCCGGCTGAGTCATCATATTGACCAAGCCAATCATCTGAATAAAGCTGAGTACCAAGAAAAATCCCGGTAAGGTCAGAATAACCCACCAGTTTTTCAGATAGAACAGCTCGTCCGTCCGAAAATTCCGCAAGTAAATACAAGCACTGACAAAGTTTAACAGCGCAATCCCAACATAAAGGATATACAACAATATAAAAGACATCGCAACTAAGTGAACAGAGTAACCAAACGGGATCAGGACGATGAAGGCAAACAGCCAGATCATCCGAAGAAAGAGCACCGTGTGGTCGATCAACAACCGCCGGACCACGAAGTTCTTAAAAAACTTGCTCAGACCAATATTATCCTGCATGAACTTACGAACAGTGACCATCTCACCCCGTTGCCAACGCTGCCGCTGCATGTATAGAGCATCAAGGCTCGGAATGGGCTCTACATAGAAGATCGCGTTAGGACATAATTCTACCCTTCCCTTCAATTCATACCGAATCTGAAAGGTCATGTCGATGTCCTCACCAATCGTATTGATATCGTACAGGCGCGTTTGCATGAGGCGGACCCGCCGAAACGCGGAGAAGGCACCGGACATGGTAAAGAGCTGGTTGTTTACCGATTCCACGGTCCGCCCCGCCAAGAATGCCTGAACATACTCGAAATACTCATTTTTCTGCAAGAGCCGTAACCAGAAATGGTGGGTCTGCCTTATCTGTTCTTGCTGGGTCAAGATGGTCCCCGTCAAAGCATCAATCTTGGGGTTATTTTCAAACTTCTTAACGATATTCATCAACGCATCTTCGTGGAGGACCCCGTCACTATCGATATTGATAACATATGAACCACTACTGTTATAAATAGCCGCATTAAGCGCCTGAGCCTTCCCCCGTCTGGTATTGAGCCACTGCATCCGCAGGTCAGAAAAGGCCTGCTGGGCCCGGCGAAATTCCGCAAACGTGTTGTCGGTACTCTGGTTATCCGCAACGATAATCCGAATTAGTTGGGCGGGATACGAGGAGTTTTCGACCGATTCAATGCAATGATAGAGCGTCTCAGCCGCGTTATAAGCCGGAATAATCAGTGAGATTGGCGGTAGTTTTTTTGCCTTTGTCCCTGATATAAACCTTGAAAACACTAGACGCAACAGGCCATAAATCGTCGGTACTAGTTCATAAACAATCGGGACAATCAGCCAGGTTAACCAAAAGCCTAATTGGACTATCAACTCACCCGTTAGTTGCACGATCATCCCTCCTTAAAAAGCGCTGGTTTAAGCCATTGATCATCTGTGGCCGCGTAAAGACATTGTAGTAGAGGATGATGACCAACGTGTAAAACAATAGCCGGCCAAAAACGGAATGCGCCCATATAAGTGCTCGTCCCCCACAAGTCTTAACCACGACCACAATGAATAGTAGCCGGATAACGTTGGCCAAAAAGATCCATATGCTACC
This sequence comes from uncultured Lactobacillus sp., assembly GCA_945873395.1. Lineage (GTDB taxonomy): Bacteria > Bacillota > Bacilli > Lactobacillales > Lactobacillaceae > Limosilactobacillus. Next base: position 2,089 of record CAMCCW010000108.1, read on the forward strand.
GGTCACTCCGGCGACGATCCGTGCTTGACGGTCATAGAGTGGGTAAAAGGCTACCAGGCTGACATACGCCAGAAACTCAATTACCCCCGAGCATTCATAATCCACGAAGAGTTGTACGCTGGTCTTTCCATCGCTGATCTGGAGGAAATTACTAACAGGATAAACACTGAACCAGTGGGTCATTTTGGCAAAGATTCCGAGGGTATTGGTAAGTAGGTAAGAAATCAGCCAAACAAAGTAAGGCCGAAAGATAAAGGCACTGATGATAAACAGGCCAATACTGCCCCACCAAAAGTAAAAGTCGCTCAGATTACCACGTTTAAGGACAGAAAGGCCATACAGCCAAACAATTATTCCCAAGATAATCCAACCGTTGAGCATTGTTTTCCCCCTTCCTAGTCGTGAAGCCAGCTAAATAGTGAACGTAACTTCTGTACGGCGGCCTGGCTACACAAAGCCGCAATAATAAACAGGACTGGTAAGAACTGAATCAAGTATCGGCTTCGGCCCCCTTCAAAGATCAGCAAGAAGAGAAAGCCACCAATCATCCCCAGACGAAGGGCTTGAACCACTAACCGTTGCTCACGCCAGCCAAAGGCAATTAATATCAGTAAAATTATCCAGGCAATCTGGGCAACAAAGCGGAAGTTATCTAGGTTATCCCCCTGTGGATAGACAAAGCTGGCGATTCCAGCCTTCACCCGTTGGTTATCAGCCTTGTTCTTGAAGAAGTGGCCTTCCAATCCCCAACTAAAGGTGGCATCGGCCGTGTTTCGCCCGTGCTTGGCAACTAGGAATCCCAGATAGCCGAGACCACGTTGATGGAGTGTCTGTCTAATTTTTCTTAGGGAGTAAGTATTCTTCTCCTGCTTGCTGTAGAGTCTTCCCATCATTAGGTCATCTTTGGGACTATATCCACCATTACCAGTCATCCCGATCTGGATAAAGTGCAGCGGTGGGTTTTCCCGGTTCTTATCGACCATGATGTAGTCCTGGTGGTTGATCGTGTTTCTCATCTGGGCAAGACCACCCCCGAACGTTCCGATCATTAGCAAGAAGCACAGACAGCTCTTGACCCAGAAGCCTAGTGTCCGCTTTTTAAGCATTGCCAACAGACTAACCAGCACCAACGCAATCAATGGCACAATCGATGACGGCTTCAACAAGTAGGCACCGATCAATGCGCCCCCACCGAGAATTCCCGCTACCAGACGCAAGATCAAAGGGTAGTTAGGCCGCGACATGACGAGGTAGCACAGAATATAGAGTGAAACGAACGGGAGGCTCCAGGTGTCGGTGTAGGGAACGATCGACATTGGAAACAGGAATAGCCAGCCCGCTTGGATATATAAGATCGCCGGCAACTTACGCCAATTAACCACCGCCACCGAGCACAGGTTTAGGAGTGCCGAGATAGTGGTAAAACCTACTGAGATAAAAGCAAAGAAGAACCACGATCGAGTGTGGAAAAGTCCACTCAACCAGCGCTGAAATAGCAGGATCGACATGTTGTTATAGTTGACACTAAAGTACCCGCGCAGATTAGGGTCGTTAGGCTTAAACAGGGCATCGTGCACTGCTGAAACGTCGAAGCCAATTGCCGGGTGAACCTTCAGCACGTAAATCCACTGTAATCCTAAGGCCAGGATAAAAATAACTGGGGCCGTATAGAAACGCCAGTTAACGAAGATCTTCTTCAAAAAAGTGCGGAACCCGCTGAAGTAGGCATCCATCAGGGCGAAGATAATGATCCCCGCCAGCATCCCCAGGGTTACGGCGTTGGTATGCTCCGACTTCAGAAGGAGGTTGGGCGAAATTAAGGCAAAATATAATGCAGTGAAAATCAATACCGCAAAGAGGACATTAATCACTGCATTACTGCCATTAAATAGCTTAGTTTTCATTTACTACTACCTGCTTCTGCCGTTGCTGTCGCCGATAGATCACCAGGCCCCCAGCCGCGAAGATTGCGCCGATCGCAGCTAAGGCATAAGGAGCGGTTGAGGCTCCACTCGTGGTAATTTCATCCGTCCCTAAATTAGTATTCTTAAGGGTGAACGTACTGGACTGGTTGACGTCATCGCCAAACGTTTTTATAGGAATTGCCACCTCCATGACGTCGTTGCCGCGTCCATCGGCTTCCTTTTCACGTAGTATGTATCCGGCATTATTCAGATATTCATCATGGTTTTTCGTCCGATCCCAAACATCGGCGCTGAACCGCCCGCCTTCACCAGGTTGAAGGATCCAAAGCTTATCATACAGGTGAAGGGTCAGATCGTAGGTATGGTTGTTAATGGTAATTTGATAACCGCTGGGCTGCATGACCTTATAATTACCGGGATTGCCAGGTGCCATGCTGACGTAAACGTAGACGTTCTTGTCATCCGTCGTGAAGCCGACGTCATGGTAGGTGAAATGATCCGTTGTCCACTTTTGGACTGGTTGGTTTTTCCAATCATCAAAGTTCCCATCAATCGTGATTCCTGACGATGCATGGACCACCCCGGTCGGTATCACCAAAGTAAATAAAATTAATGCTAAAAGAACAAAAATTTTTCTCATTGTCGTTATTCCTTTCAATATTACTAGCAATGATAGCACCTTACCCTCCCCACTTCAATATAGTTGTAATCCTACAGCAGCAGTCATTACAGCGAATATCAGAATTAACGAATCATTAAATTAATATTCATTTTATTTATAAATATAAAGTTTGCCTTTCTTGTCCTAGCCGAATCTACTGCCTGCTTTTTATAATAAGGCCAGTAGTGATACAAATAAAATCCGAGCAACTACAAGTACGTACTTGAAAAAGTATGCAATAACATACAGCTGATAAGCTTCCTCATAGCTAAGTCGGGATTAGAGTCATCCCAGCAACTGAAGTCGAACCGGCCGTCAAGCTATTTGAGCTGACCCCACCGCTGAACTTTCATCGATATTTATTTTGGTGAGTATTTACAATCTAAGTGCAACAGATTTAAAAAAATAAACCCATAGCGGGTA
>CAMCCW010000109.1 GCA_945873395.1 uncultured Lactobacillus sp.
TGGCGGATGTTCCGGTAACGGGGATCCGGACGGCCCGGACCCCGGCCGTCCGGATCCCCGTTACCGGAACATCCGCCACGTCAAAGCGCACGGCATAGCCATCCCGACTGATAGCCAGCAGGGACTGGTTCTTATCAGCAGGTTCATAATAGTCAACACTCACCAGGCGCGCCGTCGGACTCTTCAGCTTAATGGCAACACTGGCGTGGCTCCGGTACCGTGAACCCGGCTGGTAGTCGGTGAAGGCCGACTGCTTGACCTGGCCATCACTGGTCCCCATCAGGAAGGTCCCTGGCAGGTCAAGGCGGCCAAAGAGCATGGCCTTGATGATCTCCTCATCATCAGCCAGGCCAATCGTCTGGGAAATGTGCTCCCCGGTATCCTTCCACCGGGCATCAGCGATTTCATGAACCGGCCGGTAGATGACGTGTCCGAGGTTGGTAAACATAAACAGGTGGGCTAATGTGTTGGTCTGTTCGATCAGTAATGGGTAATCATCCTCTCGCAGACCATTCTCATCCAGTGCCGAGGCCTTAAACGAACGCAGGCTGCTCCGCTTGATGTAACCAGCATGGGAAACCAGGACGACGACATCTTCCTTGGCCACCGTGACCTTGGTATCGACTTCCAGCTTTTCCACCTGGTCCTCGATCTTGGTCCGCCGAGGATTGCCGAATTCCTTCTTGATCGCCCGCATCTCCTTGCGCAGGACGGTCGCCAGCTCATGGTCATCGTTTAGGATCAGTTGGAATTCATCGATCTGCTTGTTCAGCTTGGCCTGTTCATCCCGTAACTCGGTGACGTCCGTGTTGGTCAGCCGGTACAACTGCAGGGTAACGATGGCTTCGGCCTGTTCTTCAGTGAACTGGTTCTGGTCAACCAGGTTCTGCTTGGCATCCTTCCGATTCTTGCTGGCCCGAATGGTCTTGATGACCTGGTCAAGGATTGACAGGGCCTTGATCAGCCCCTCAACGATGTGCAGGCGACGCTGGGCCTTCTGCAGGTTAAACTGGGTCCGCCGCCGGACTACTTGCTTCTGGAAGGCCAGGTAGGAGGTCAGAATATGCTTCAGGCCGACCCGCATTGGCCGCTGGTCATCGATGGCCACCATGTTGAAGTTATAGTTGATCTGCAGGTCCGTGTTCTTCAGCAGGTAGTTAAGAACACCCTGAGCGTTGGCCCCCCGCTTAAGTTCGATTGCAATCCGAAGGCCACTCCGGTCAGTCTCATCACGGGCCTCTACAATACCCTCAACCTTCTTGGCTAGGCGCAGGTCATTGATGCGCTTAACCAACTGGGCCTTATTGACCTCATAGGGGATCTCAGTGACGTTAATCTGCTGTCGCCCCCCACGCAGGGTCTCAATGTCGGTCTTAGCACGGACAACAATCCGGCCCCGACCCGTCTGGTAGGCTTTCTTAATTCCGTCGACCCCTTGAACAATCCCACCAGTTGGAAAGTCGGGCCCCGGAATAAATTCCATCAGTTTATCCAGACTAGCATCCGGGTGACTGATCAGGTAGATCAGGGCATCCAGCACCTCGCCCAGGTTATGGGTGGGAATCTCAGTGGCGTAACCGGCAGAGATTCCCGTGGCCCCGTTGACCAGCAAGTTAGGGATCCGGGCCGGTAGCACTGTCGGCTCCTTTTCGGTGTCATCGAAGTTCAAGGTCATCTCGACCGTATCCTTGTCGATGTCCTGGAGCATTAGCCCCGCAATCTTGCTCAAACGGGCCTCGGTATACCGCATCGCCGCGGCCGGATCCCCATCCATTGAACCGTTATTCCCGTGCATCTCAACCAGGGGTTCCCGCAGCTTCCAGTCCTGACTTAACCGAACCAGGGCTTCATAGATGGAACTGTCACCATGGGGGTGGAAGTTACCCATGACGTTTCCGACCGACTTGGCGGACTTCCGGAAGCCTTTGTCATAGGTGTTGCCATCCTTGTTCATGGCAAACAGAATCCGCCGTTGAACTGGCTTCAGGCCGTCTCGAATATCTGGCAGAGCCCGCTCCTGAATGATTGATTTTGAATACCGACCAAAACGATCACCCATAATCTGTTCGAGTGACATGGTCTCGATTTTAGCGCTCTTCACAAAAACGCATCCTTTCTATTCACAATTACGAAAAAGAAAGAGACCGGGCAATTACTCAGTCTCGTTATCATTGATCCTGTCTAGCCGTTCAGGCGACCCTTGTTTTCAACCAGCTTATCGGATTCCTGATCATCGCTGAGGGTGAACTGGACGTTCTTCTCAATCCAGTCCCGTCGCGGTTCAACCTTGTTCCCCATCAGGGTCGTCACCCGCCGCTCTGCCAATTCAGCATCCTCAATTCGTACTCGAATCAGGGTCCGAGTCTCCGGATTCATCGTGGTCTCCCACAGCTGATCGGCGTTCATCTCACCGAGTCCCTTGAAGCGTTGGAGCTGGGCCCCCTTGCCCATTTTCTTAGTCAGGCTAGTCAGCTCATCGTTGGTCCAGGCATAGGTGATCTTCGTCTTAGCACCCCGTCCTTGCTGCAGGCGGTAAAGCGGCGGTAAGGCAATATAGATCTTACCAGCTTCAATCATCGGCCGCATGTACTTGTAGAAAAACGTCAACAGTAGGATCTGAATGTGGGCCCCATCATCATCAGCATCCGTCATGATGATGATCTTGTCGTAATTGGAATCTTCGACGTTAAACTCTGAACCGGCACCCGCACCGACCGTGTAGATGATCGTATTCAGCTCTTCATTCTTCAAGACATCATCCAGCTTGGCTTTCTCGGTGTTGAGGACCTTACCACGTAGCGGAAGAATGGCCTGATATTTACGGTCACGACCCTGCTTGGCACTCCCACCGGCCGAGTCCCCTTCGACTAAGAAGAGCTCGTTCTTCTTGGCATTCTTGGACTGGGCCGGCGTCAGTTTACCGGAGAGGTTTCGCTCCTTCTTACTCTTCCGTTTGCCACCCCGGGCCTGGTTACGAGCCTTACGGGCAGCTTCCCGGGCTTCCCGCGCCTTGAGGGATTTTCTGATCAGCATCTGGGCGAAGTCGCCATTTTCCATCAGGGCATAGTTCAGCTGCTCACTGACGATCCCGTCCACAATCTTCCGAGCCTCTGGTGTTCCAAGTTTATCCTTGGTCTGCCCTTCAAACTGCAGGAGCCGTTCTGGAATCCGTACGGAAATAACCGCTGTCAATCCTTCACGTACGTCGCTCCCTTCAAGGTTCTTATCGTTAGCCTTGAGGAGGCCGACCCGTTTGGCATACTCGTTGAAGGTCTTGGTCCAAGCACTGCGAAAACCTGCTTCGTGGGTTCCCCCATCTGGCGTCCGCACGTTATTGACGAAGGAAAGGAGGTTTTCGGAGTAGCCATCATTGTACTGGGCCGCCACTTCAACCTCGACTCCATCCTGCTTACCATCAAAGTACAGAATCTTGCCCAGGGTATCCTTCCCCTCATTGAGGTAGGACACGAATTCTTGGATTCCATCCTTGTACTGGAACACATCCTGCTTCTCCTGGCCAGGCCGCTTATCGGTCAGGATGATCTTGATCCCCTTCAGCAGGAAGGCGGATTCCCGCAGACGATTGGCAAGAGTGTTGTAGTCGTAGACAGTGGTCGTAAAAATGGCCGGATCCGGCTTAAAAGAGACGGTCGTCCCATTACCATCCTTGGTCTTCCCTAATTTCTTCAGGGTACCAACTGGCTGGCCCCCGTCCTTGAAAATCTCCTGGTAACGCTGGTGATCCCGAACAATCGTCAGCGTCAAGTGAGTCGACAAGGCGTTAACAACAGAAGCTCCGACCCCGTGCAAACCACCAGAGGTCTTATAGCCATCTGACTGGCCGAACTTACCACCGGCATGCAGCACCGTCATGATCACTTCCGGCGTCGGCTTCCCGGAAGCGTGCATTCCGACCGGCATCCCCCGACCATGGTCCTGGACCGTGATGGCATTGTCGGGCTCAATCGTAACACTGATCTCGTCTCCGTATCCTGACAGGGCTTCGTCGACGGCATTGTCGACAATTTCGTAGACCAGGTGGTGCAACCCGCGGGCATCGGTCGAACCGATGTACATCCCCGGCCGCTTCCGCACCGCCTCTAGGCCCTTCAAGACCTGAATTGAAGAATCATCATATTTTACTTTCTTTGTGGTCACAAAATGACCTCCCATAACACAATTAGTAGCGTATTAAACATATGTTCGATAAAATATTCTAGCATTGCCATTCACCGAACGCAAATCATTTTTGCCGGTAAATCGACAGAGCAGATACATATGAATAATACTCAAAACCGGGCTGTTTCGCAAATCCCAATTGGCAATAACCGCAAATCTGAGTGGCACAATCCAGGGTTTCATGCTATCCTTGATGAGCAATAATGCAATGATACTGAGGAGTAAAAATTAAATGACATTCAAAATAATCGTCATGATTATCGTAGCCTACCTGCTGGGATCCATTCCCTCGGGACTTTGGATCGGTGAGTTTTTCTACCACAAGGATATTCGGCAGTTAGGCAGCGGTAACATCGGTACAACTAATACCTTTCGGACCCTGGGACCCAAGGCCGGCGTTGTAGTCCTCGTTATGGACATCTTAAAGGGAACCCTGGCCGCCTGCCAGCCCTACTTTTGGGGAGTCAGCTCCAGTGTTAACCCGCTTCTAATCGGGATCTTTGCCTCCCTGGGGCACACCGTCTCCATCTTTGACCACTTCCATGGTGGGAAGGCCGTCGCTACTAGTGCCGGGATCCTACTGGCTTATAATCCACCATTGTTTGGGGTTGCCTGCCTGATCTTTATCGGCACCCTCTTGCTGACGAGCATGGCCAGTGTCGCCAGCATTATCGGCATCTCAGCCATCTTCATCATCGCCCTGTGCGAACACGATTGGATTCTTTCCCTGGTCGCCGGAATCCTGACCCTCGTGGTCCTCAACCGGCACAAGAGTAACATCAAGCGGATCTTTGCCGGGAAGGAATCGATGGTTAGCTTTGGATTGGGGCACTACTTGCGCCAACGTCATCAAAATAATAAATAACGGTCTACTAGCTGGGTTGCTTAAAGCAAGAGAGCCGTTTGGAATTCT
>CAMCCW010000110.1 GCA_945873395.1 uncultured Lactobacillus sp.
AGCAACCGGTGCCGCATCCGTAACTGGTGCTTGAGTGTTAACAACGGAGGCAGCTGGAGTAACCGTTGCTCCCTGGCCGTTAACGATCAGCTGTTGGCCAATGTAAAGTTGGTTACTGGTCAGACCGTTCCAGGCCATCAGGGTAGCGACGGAAACGTGGAAGTTCTGGGCAATTTCGCTTAAGGTATCGCCGGGCTTGACGGTGTAGCGACCGTTTTCGTCTGCCTGCATCGTCGTGTCATTACCAGGAAGCGTCAGCTGTTGGCCGGCGTAGATCAGGTCAACACTGTCGCTGACCTTCTTGATGGCATTAGCGTTGGCATTTTCAATGGCGGAAACTGTGGCGTGATGCTCCTGAGCAATCTTCCAAACAGTGTCTCCCGCCTTAACGATAACATGGTTGGCACTAGCAACTTGGGTTGATACCGCAAGTGCTCCTAAAGTACCAATAGTTCCAGCCAACACATGACGGACCGCTGAACGATGGTGTGCTCGTTTTACCATAAGCAAAACTTCCTTCCTAGAATCATTTTATACAAAAATTAATAAATTAGTTAAACATACAGTATTAACTGTAGCATTATTTGGCTCAATAGTATAGCGAACATCTGGTTTATCTTTAAATTTATGCGAAGAAATTCACTTACCCTACCTCGTCAGCAGGTCAAACACGCGCTGATAGTCTGCTGGCGTCACCATCCCCGCTTCGAGACGTTGCTCCTGCACCAATTTATCCATGACCGAACGATCGGCCAGGGCCTGTTGGATCCGGTGAACCAGCGATTGCCCAGCCCCCTTGGAGAAGACGTCCTGCAGGGCAACGTACTTATCCTGGTGGATAGTCGAATCAAATCCCAGGATCAGCATGTCTTGTTCAAAGGACCGCCGCACCGTATCCAGTACTTCATCACCATAGTTGATATCGAGCAGGATATCGTCATCACTAAAGAGGGCCTCGAGATGAGACAGGCTAATATTCGGATAAACCGTCACGTTCGCCTGCTCCCCAAACGCCAGGAGCTTCGCAGACATCGCCGTCAGGGCCGCAATATCGAAATGAACCTTTGGCAGGGCCGTCACGATCGTTTGGAGCTGTTCAATCTGGTCCGAATCAGTGACGATCAGTGCCCGTGGCCGCCCCAGGTTCTGCCGCCGCTTCGGGTAAATCATCCCCAGGTAGTGAAAGTCAACATTGTCACTAGCCAGGTGAGTACCGTGCTGTTGCCAATCCCGGTAGCGCTGGAAGACAATGTGCTTGGTCCGGGTCGGTGTCGTCATCAGATGCCGCATGTTATCCGGTACCTCACCCGTCAACGGCTCGTGCCAGAACAGGGTGTCCGCCCCACCCTCCTCCAAGCCCAATGTTACTTGGTAGGACTGGTTCAGAGTATTGTACAGCACCCGGTCCAGGTTGTAACGCTGCCGTGCCAGGTAGAAACGCCAGAAGTCCGTCAGCTGACTGAAGCAGTAACGCTGGCCACGATCATCCAGGATCAGGCTACCGTTGATCAGGTTGCGGAAGGCGTACTGGTGGCCGTCACTGGCAAAGTACTTCTTGAGAACCGCCTGGCCATGATCATAGATAGTCTGGGCGAAACGGTAGCCCCACTGGTTATAGTGGTCGACCCACTGGTAGCCTCCGGTCGTGTCCAACCACTGGACCGCCTTGACGATCCGCTGGTTGTCCTGGTGCAAGTACTCCACATTCGCCTTTTTCTGGCTCTGGTGGTAAACTCCCGCTGCGTATTGGTCCCCGACGACGCGCCAGTAACGCGGTACTGGCAGGTGGTCAAAGTATAGTCCAGTCCGGCCCTCATCATAGTGACCAAACGTCCGCACCGGCGAATCGACATCAGCCGGCAGGAAGCCGTCATCGTTCATCATCACGGTCGGGATCCTTATCTCGGCAGCCCGCTGGGACGCCAGCAGGTCCGCCGACGCACGATCAAATTTCTCAAATAGGTTAATCATTGCTCAGCCCCCTTAGGTATTGCTGCCACTGCTTGCTGACGTTGCTGTCCAGGTAAGATTCTGCCAGCTGATAGGAGTGTTGGCGGAACGACTCCAATGACTCCCGGTTGAAGAGCCGGATAATCCCCTGGGCCAACTGGTGGGCCTTCTGCTGGTCGGTCCAGCCATCCTCATAGTCTAAGCGGTAGCCATTCTGGCCATCGTCAATCATGGCCTGATTGCCATATGGCACGTCGAAGCCCACCAGCGGCAGGCCCGCACCGATTGCCTCTAGGAGACTCAGCCCGAAGCCCTCACCAGTTGAGGCCGAGGCATAGGCTGCGTACTGCGGGTAGACCGTGGTCAGGTCCTGCTGCCCCTTCAGGTGAACATAGTCCGCAGCGTGCTCGTCCGTGATGATCTTCCGCAGCTTGGCATAGTCTGTCCCCTGCCCATAGATATCCAGGGTCAATTCCGGCAGTGTCTGCCGCACCTCAATCACCGCCCGGACCAGCCAATCGAGGTGTTTCTCTGGTGCCAGACGGGAGGCTGTGATCAGCGAGAACGGCCGCCGCCCACCAGCGGGGTGCCGTAGCTGTCGCAGACTCCCCACCGGAATCACGGCACTTTGGGGGCGACAGTGGTTGAAAGTTAGTTGCTGCTGCATAAACAGGTCACGCTGCTTGGCAGTTGAAAATAGGAAGGAATCGATGTCCTCTGCGTGACTAAACTGATACTCGTAGTATTCGTTCCACAGGACATTATCCCCGTTGGTCGGAACATAATGGTCAGCATGAATTGGGACAACCAGCTTGGCCGGCCCGTGATTCTCCATGATCAGCTCCCCGTTCGCCAGCTGGGGATCCTCGTCCAGACGATCCAGCATGATGACGTCACCCGGCTTAAAATCCAGCTGCTGGAGCATCTTCTGGTAGAGGTCATCCTTGGACGGCAGGATCTGGTGGTCAGCAAATTCAAACGTCTCCTGACCGTTGTTGAAGTGCTGAGTGTAGGCCAAACTCCCATCCTCATTGTAAAAGTCCCGGGCCACGATGAGATTCTGCTCTGCCCGACCGTAATAGTAGGTACTGGCATAGCGAACGTAGGAATAGGAATCGTCCTGGATCAGGTGGCCCTGGTGGAAGTAGAGCACTCGGTCAATCGTCTGCCGCTTCTGGTCCACCACCCGAGCCTCAGCCTTCATCTCCCCACGGGTGTATTGAATCCGCTGGCCGTCATCCAGAACCTGCTTGGTGAATCCCGGACCCAGCCGCCGTTCGAACTGATCCAAAAGGTAAGTCGTCGGGGCGATCTTGACATCGGTGAAAAAGTTGTAGAGCCAAATCACCTGATCATCAGCCAAGCCCAGATTACTCGTCAGGGCCTCGAGGTTATTCGCAAGAAGAATATTGGAAAAGATAAATTTGGCTGGAATTCCCAAACGTTTAAGGATCTTGGCACGGTAGGCTTGGGCATATTCGATTCCGCTATTGGCCCAGCCGATGCCAAGGTTAATGTTATAGACTGTCATTTTATCTTCCTTTCAAGTGAAAGAAAAGACCACCGCCAATTTTGACGATGGTCCCTTCACCTGGCGCCAACAAACCCGAACTATGATGGTTTCAAAGATTTTTTATCTGAATAATAAGTATTGTTAGGGAGTTACTTTATTCAGTATTCAGGATCTATTTTTGCCAAGTTATTCTTATTTATTCGTGACGTTTCTTAGCAGCGCCAACCATGCCTAACGTTGCCAATGCACTCAAGCCACCAAGGGCAATCGCTTCTTGAGCTTCATTCCCAGTTTGTGGCAGCTTCGTGTTAGCAGTCTCATTAGTACCTGAGCCAGCGTTACCAGCAACACCTGGTTGGACATTAGCCATGCCGCTCAAACCGTTATTGCTATTTCCAAGGTTAGTAGCCGTTGGAGTCCAGCCGCCATTAGTCATGCCACCATTGCCAGTGATATTGTTGCCGGTATTTCCGGTTGTCGTGGTACCATCGTTGCTAGTAGTGCCATTGTTTCCATTATTACCGCTCTGGGTGTATGGAATGTAAATATCAGCACCTGGATCAGTTGGCGTTACGTGACTAATAGTTGGGGTGTATCCAGGAACATCAGGTGTTGTTGTGATCGTAGCCTTGGTTGGGTCGTTCGGATCATTCTGGTAAGTGGTCGTTGGGGCACCCGGAATTGGGTTGCCATCTGGACCAGTTGGAATGATCTTGCCGAGACGGTGGTATTCAACCGTGGTCTCGAGGTTTTGCTGAACAGCAGGCTGACCAGTTACGACCTTCTGACTTGCGTAGTAACCATTGATTACTGGAACCTGAACATCCTTGTAGTTCTTAACATCTGATGTCCAGCTGGCATCTGGATTCAGAACCTGACCAGTGACCTTGTCAACCTTGACAGTCCGCGTCCAAGTTGAAGTCTGGACATTGTCGCTAGCGAGCTTATTGCCATCTGGGTCGACGAAGTGAACCGTGTCGGTGAAGGTCTTAGTGTAGGTATCCTTGGCTGGCCACTTAGCACCATTAGGGTCGTTCGGGTTGATTGGGGTCCCGGCTTCGTGTGGTGCATTTGGACCATAATCAGCCGTCCCGTGCTTGACCGTAATCGTGTAGTTGTTCTTGCTTGGGTCACTGTTAAACGTTGCATCGTCTGGAATATTATTCTTAACGATTACGTAACCCTGGTCTTCCAAGGTCTTGGTGTCGGTAGTTGGGTCATAGCCTAACTTAGTGCCAGGCTTACCGCTGATATTGACGGTCTTGACTGGCTGACCACCATTGTCTTCATCAACATAGGTGATCTTGCCAGTAACCTCACCTTGGTTAGGGTTTTGACTGCTTTGTGAACCCTGGCTGCCTTGACTACCTTGGGAGTTAGAACCTTGAGAATTCGAACCTTGGGAGTTAGAACCTTGAGAGTTGGAACCTTGAGAGTTAGAACCTTGGGAATTGGATCCTTGAGAGTTCGAGCCCTGTGAGTTGGAACCCTGGGAGTTAGAACCTTGAGAATTCGAGCCTTGAGAGTTGGAACCCTGGGAGTTAGAACCTTGAGAGTTGGAACCTTGGGAATTGGATCCTTGGGAGTTGGAGCCCTGAG
>CAMCCW010000111.1 GCA_945873395.1 uncultured Lactobacillus sp.
TTAGTATAGGAGGCTGCAACGGGATTGCCTAGACGTATGGTTATTGACTGCTTACATTTTAATTGCCACATGTAATTAAAAATATTACAATTATAGATGGCTAGACAAACAAAAACGAATAGATTAAACGGTTTTGATTCTGTTTAATGTAACTATAACAATTACATTAAGCGATTGAGGGAGGTAACCAAGATGAAAACAGTAGTAATCAACGAACCCGGCGGCCCGGAGAAGTTAATCTACCAAGACGTTCCAACGCCGACAACCAAGCCCGGCTGGTCCCTGGTCAAAGTGAAGGGCTTCGGTGTCAACCACTCGGAGATCTTCACACGGAAGGGCCTCTCACCCGACGTGAAGTTTCCCCGGATTTTGGGAATCGAGTGTGTAGGTGTCATCGCCGACACCACCGATCCGCAGCGGTTGCCAGTGGGACAGAAGGTTGTCTCGATCATGGGTGAGATGGGCCGGGCCTTTGACGGGTCCTACGCCGAATACACCCTCCTGCCCAACGACCAGATTTACCCGGTAACCACTAATCTGGATTGGACAACGCTGGCTACGGTTCCGGAGACCTACTACACGGCCTATGGTTCACTGAAGAACCTGCGCCTGCAGCCCAGTGACCGCGTGCTGGTGCGGGGCGCTACCAGTGGAGTCGGGGTAGCGTTCGTCAACCTGGCTAAGGCCTGTTACCCGGGAATTCAAGTTACGGGGACGACCCGCAACCTGGCAAAGCAAGACCTCCTGCTGGATCAGGGCTTCGACGATGTTATCGAGGATCGTGACGGCAAATTGCAGACGGACCAGCAGTTCACCAAGGCATTGGAACTGATCGGCCCGGCGACTACTAAGGATACCTTCAAGCACATTGTGGAGGGCGGAATTGTCTGCAGCACCGGCCAGCTGGGGAACCAGTGGTACCTACCCGAATTTGACCCCATTATGGACCTCGCGCCGAGTGCCTACCTCACCAGCTTCTATTCGGGTAATGTCGATAATGAGAAACTGAATGATATGCTGAAAGTGATCGAGGGGAAGCACGTACCGGTCAAGCCCACCAAGATCTTTGCCCTGGATGAGTTGCCACAGGCGCACGCGTTCCTGGAGAGCAAGAAGAGCTTTGGCAAAGTGATTGTATTAAACTAACAAAAATAAACCTCCTAGGCTGAATACAACCTGGGAGGTTAACTTTATTGAAAGGAGCACCACCATGCATAAAGATCTTTCGTTGTTTGCCAGCACCACCAGCGGGAACCCGTTCAAACAACCGCTGGCGGACCGGATGCGGCCGCAAAAATTAGCTGAGATGGTTGGTCAGGAACACTTACTGGCTCCCGGTAAGCCACTGCACCAGATTATTGCTCGTCACATCCCGATCCCGTTGATTCTGTGGGGACCGCCGGGTACGGGTAAGACGACGCTGGCTCATGTGATTGCTAACGAGCTCCACTACCCCTTCGAACAGTTCAACGCCAGCATTGAAAATAAGTCTCAGTTGACCAAGCTGATCAACCACCATCCTAAGGAATCGTTCGTCCTCCTGCTGGACGAAATTCACCGGCTGACTAAGCCCCTCCAGGACTACCTACTGCCTTACCTTGAGAACGGTCACGTCCTCTTGATCGGTGCCACGACCGAGAACCCGATTATGTCACTGGTTCCGGCGGTTCGTTCCCGGTGTCAGATTTTCGAATTTCGCCCGTTGAAGACGGCGGACATCCAACAGATGGTGGTGCGGGCAGCCTACCAGGTCTTTGACTACCAGATCCCGGATGAGATTGCTCATATGATCGCCAATACCGGGAACGGGGATGTGCGCACGGCACTGAACGTTCTGGACACTCTGCACGCCATGTACCAGAATGACCTGACGATTGACCAGGTGAAGAATTTCAGCCGCCAGCAACACCTGGCCTATGATAAGGACGCCACCCAGCACTACGACTACCTGTCAGCCTGGCGTGACTCGGTCGAGGGCTCCGACGCGGATGCCGCCCTGTACTACCTGGCTGTCCTGCTGGAGGCAGGGGACCTGGAGTCGGTCGTGCGCAGCCTCAAGGACATGAGCGCCCTCGACCTGGGCTTGGCTGATCCCGAGCGGGCGACGCAGGTGATCACCCTGGCCAACACCGCCCTGGAGATCGGCCTGCCCCGGGCCAGCACGCACGTGGCGATGGCAACAATGCTGCTGGCCATCAGCCCGCGGTCGGATTCGGTGATGCAGGCCTACCGCCGCGCTGCCCGGGATGCCAAGAACGCGAGTCAGCACCCAATGCCAACTTACCTGCGCGATGTCCACTACAAGGGTGCCGACAAGCTACGTGGGGCTGGGCTGATGAAGAATATGTTTGAGGAGCCCAAGAAGGTCGCCAAGCAGCCCTACCTACCCGCGGACCTGATCGGCCGCCACTACTACGAGCCGGCGCCGAACAAGAACGAGGAGAAGCTATACTACCAGTACCAGAAGCTGTTCGAGTATGTCTACCAGCGGCCCTTCAAGCCCAATCCGGATATGAGCCACTTTAACCACTTTAATCCCTATCAATAACAAATAATCCCTGATCCGTAAACAATGAATGGATCGGGATTATTTTGTTATAGGCCCAGGTAGCGGTCCTTGATCATCTCGGCCTTCTTAGCGTGGTCCTCGGGGTAGATGAAGCTATAGTCGATCCCGAGTTTAGCCAACTCGTCGAGAATCGGCCGCTTGTACTGAGCGGGAATGATGTACTTTTCCTTCTCGTTGGAGTTATCTGCGTTGTAAAGGCTGAGGACATCGATTGCCATCTGCGCCCGTCGTTCAACCTCGGTATAGTCGATGTCGACGGACCGGTCGTATTCGTCGCCGATGAAGGGAACAAAGAGGAAGAGCCCCTGCTGGTTTTCCATCCGCCGGCTCATCCGCTTAATCGTGACGATTTTCGGCACGATCAGCTCGAGTGGATTCAGCTTGTTGGCGAAACTAGGAATGTCTCGTTTAGCTTCTTCAAATAGGCGGAGGAATGGTAACGTTTGGAGGTCATGTTTGAATGTGGCAAAGTAGTTTGACTCCTCACTGTCGAAGTAGTTAAGGTAGTCATCGCTCCAGAGACGGTGTTGTTGAGCAATATAGCGGTTGTCTAGTTGATAGAAACTCTTGATGGCCTGGAAGAAGGCACTCTTGTCAGCCATCGACTGCCGGGCCAGCGATGATTCAAGTTGCATCTCATTAGAAAAGGCGTTCTTCTTGAAGTAGTCGTGGTTAGCCAGCCCACGCTTAACCTTGTATTCGGCAATCAGATTCGGCCATCCCATCTCCTTCAGCATCGCAGCTAACTTATCGTGGTTCGGTCGGTCCTTATAGATGTATACTTCCCCGTTGCCCTGGCCGCCCTTGACTGCGAAGAAGAGGGCGATCAGAGGGTTGGTGCTGACATCGAGCAGGCGGGTTGGCAGGTGGTAGTGCTCCATCAGGGCCATCCGTTCGAAATTGGTTCGACACTTCTCAAAAAGCTGGGGGTCAGCCATTAGGAAGTCGTTGAACATATTATCTTCGTTGTCGAGAAGCTTCCGACTGCGGAAAACGGACGGTAGGGTGTTAGAGAAGGCATCGTCCTGCCCCCGGAAGTAGTAATTATGTTTCTTGTTGTTGATGAGTTTTTCGATTTCTTCAATGTAATCGGAAACGGTCTGAATGGTATGAATCATCTGGCTCGCCCTCCCTGTGTGAATATCGTTGTTTTCATTGATAATGATATATTTCACACAAGGTGAAGGCAAGGCATCCGCCATGGCCCATAGAAAAAGCGGTCGAAAGAAAAGCTGCTTCTTTCAACCGTTCCTATTAATTATTGTTCTTTAGCATGTAGTGGGTTAGGCAGGCGGCGTTGGCCAGGGTAACAATAGCAATTGAGATGGCGAAGATAGTAAATGACGGCCAGAGACTTGCTACTAAGGCCCCCGCGATGGTCGTGACAATAAAGAAACCAGCCACCCGGCCATTGATGGCAATCCGGTTATAGTGGTTGGCTAGCCAGAGGCCGATGTAGAAGAGGGCGATCCCGCCGTAGAGACAGGTGACGGTGAAGAGGGGCCGGGCACTTTCTTCACTGATAAACTTCAGTGCAACCGTGAAGAGGCTGATGCCAAACAGGATGAAATAGTGAAGGTAGATCATCAGGTTGCCGGTCTCGCCGGTTTGCTTTTCCTCAATCAGGTGGTCAAATTCGACGATGTAGGTGAAGAACAGGCTGACTACGCTGATAAAGATTAGCAGGGAGTAGATGGAGAAATTAGCCGGGGTGAAGTAGTCAGCAATTCCGACGATCGTCTCACCGAACATCAGGATGATCAGGGCGGTCAGTCGCTCCAGTAGATGGGAGAAGATGATTGGTCGGTGCCGGGTGTACTTGCCAGTAAAGCCAGGGGCAATCCAGCTGATGATGATCCCGGCCAGGGCGATGGTGATCCCCACAGCGTTAGTGAAGATTCCCCCGATCAGCAGTGTAATGGTCCGCAAGCCGAGGATCCCACTAAAGGCACGAGCAATTTGGCGGTCAACTTGACTGGTCGCCTGGTAGTAGACAATCAGGTACTGTAGGCAGAGGGTCAACGAGAGCAGGCCGGCCGCGGTGAAGAACGTGGCTAGGTGCCGGTCGAAGGTGGCCGTAAAGGCATTAGACATGTAGAGCACGATGGCCATGTCAATAAATGAAAAGGTGATATTAGTCCACGACGACTTACCGTAGCGGTTGGTGAACACCATCTGCACCATCCAGGAGTTGATGAAGACAATTACCACCAGGGCGAAGATGGCGAGGGTAACTGGACTCAGGACCCCGTTGTGCAGGTGGTGAATGAGGCTGGTTGCGCGGGAAATCATGTAGACGAAGACAAGGTCATAGAAGAGCTCGATCAGCGACACCCGCTTGGTTAAGGGATTATCCATTACGGTACCTCCAAAAGATCATTTTAAGATTATTTTACCATTTTCACCTTGGCCTTTACCTACTGAGTAAATTT
>CAMCCW010000112.1 GCA_945873395.1 uncultured Lactobacillus sp.
CCCTGCTTTACAAGAGCCCCAATCGCCAGTCGGTCTTTTTTGCAAAGCTGATTACTCTTATCATTTACAGTTTCTTACTCCTACTGGCCAGCTTTCTGTTTGCACTCATTATCAAGCTTCTATTCGTCAACGATAAGTTTAGCTGGGAGCTGATCTACCATCAGCATTCCTTAATTACTGACCTCGTCATTAACCTGGCTGGGGTGGCCCTCTACCTGATGTTCAGTATCACCCTCTCACTGATGCTGATCTCAATGATCAAATCCAATGCGGTCGTGATCGTCATTGGCCTGTTCGTCGGCTTCTTAGGTGCACCGATCTCCGCATTTCTTATGAATGCACTCCCTGGGCTGAAGCATATTCTAGCCTGGAATCCATTTAACATGATCAACATCATCGCCCAGCTCGCCAATCCAAGCATTCACCAAGTCAGTGCGTTGACTAATGGCGGGCTGATTGCCGGCAATCTGATTTATACTTTGATCTTCCTTTTGATTGGTCTATGGACCTTTACCAAACGGAACTTGTAGGAAGGTGAATAACTATGTATACACAGCTAAAGCAAGAGCTATACAAACTAAATCACCGCAAGCTGCCCTGGGTTATTATCACCCTCATGCTCTTTTTTATGGTCATCATCGGCCTGGCAATGGGCCGGACCTACAGCAACCTCTTGGTGATGACCTGTTATGATTCAAGCACCATCATCATGCTTATCTTGGTCATCGTCGGCTCCACAATATTTTCAATGGAGTTTCAGCACGGGACAATCATCCCCTTGGTATACCGGTCAAGCAGTCGTTCCGCGGTCTTCTTTGCCAAATTCATCACCCTGTTCCTCTACGACCTTGTCCTGCACATTGCTGCAATGATCCTGACGGTGTTGCTAAACATCGTCCCAATTATCAACGCCCCCGTTTCCTGGACTGTAATCTACAAGTACCACCAGCCATTAGTCGTTAATATGTTCATGAACTCTGGGGTCGACCTGGTCACGTCAACTCTGATCATCAGCCTGATCTGTCTGACCTCGTGCCTGATCAACTCCAACACTGCGGTCATTGCCATCAACGCTTTGATCATTTTCATGGGTAGCGACTTATCCTCGAGCCTATTGCTAGCCCATGTCGGTCCCAGCAGTATTGTCCGTTGGAACCCATTTAATATGCTCAATCTCACAACCCAGTACTATAACTACGCGACCTACCATGTCACATCCATGCTTTCTAACACCCAGTTGCTAACGGGAACCCTCTCCTACACAGTTGTTTTCCTCTTGCTGGCCTATTGGGCTTTCAGTCAGAAGAAATTCTAGTAACGCTCTTAATAACCCCCTAGCATTAACCCGGATGCTAGGGGGTTATTAATACAACTTAACTTTTCATAATCTCATTCAATAAGGTTTTATTTTGGCTAACGTATTTCTCAGTACCATCCTCAATTGCTTGCTGGTAGTAGCGTTGCTTATAATTAATCACTTTTAATATTATCGATAACTGCTTAATCTGCTCGCTAACTTGCTTGTCTAAATTATTAAAGAGTGTCAACCGCTTATCCAATGTACTATCGCCTTCCATATTCCACTTCATAAAACGTTTGATATCCTTTAACGGCATCTTCACTTCTTTAAGACACTCAATCATTTGCACAGCATCAATGTTCTGAAGGTTGAATATTCGTTTGCCTGTACTGTCTTTCTTTAACCCTGGGATAAGTCCCTCTTGATCATAATAGCGAAGCGTCGGTACCGATAGATTGAATAACTTAGCCACCTCACCAATTGAATACGAGTCCTTAGTTAATTCCAAAATTATCCTTCTTTCACCATTGACCTAAAGTTAACTTTAGGTCATATAATACACGTGAATCAGAAAGGAGACAAGAATCATGATCAAAGATAAAGTTGTTGTAATTACCGGTGCATCTTCAGGAATTGGGAAGGCAACCGCACTGCGGCTAGGCAAAGCAGGAGCACAAGTAGTTCTTGGTGCCCGCAATGAGCAAAAGTTACAAGATGTTGCTAATGAAATCAAAGGAAACGGCGGTAAGGCAGCCTACCTAGTAATGGACGTTACTAATAAGGACGATAACAAGTCACTAGTCAACTTAGCGCTCAAAGAATTTGGTAAGGTCGATTCTATTTTCTTAAACGCCGGTGTCATGCCAAACTCATTGCTTAAGGAGCTCCGGGTTGACGATTGGGACAAGATTATTGATATCAATATTAAAGGCGTCCTTTACGGAATCGCTGCTACCCTTCCCGAATTTGAAAAGCAGGGCCATGGCCAGATAATCACGACCTCTTCAGTGGCAGGTATTCGTTCCTACGCTGGTTGTGGTGTCTATGGTGCAAGCAAGTGGGCAGTACGAGAAATCATGGAAGTTCTGCGTAAAGAAAACGCACAGGATAAGGCAAATATTCGTACAACCACTATTTACCCAGCTGCCATTCACTCCAACTTAATTAATGGAATTCCAAATAAAGATATTCAGAATGGTGAAGAGGCAGTGCGTTCCCAAACCGAATTGCCAGCTGATGAAGTCGCCAAAGCTGTTGAATACGTAATCAACGCTCCAGAAGAAACGGACATTCACGAATTGACGATTGGCCCTCTTAACCAGCCATGGTGATTTAAGGAGCGCTAGTCGAAGCTAGTACTAGGATTCGGTAATAATGTTTCATCTTAGCATTATGTTATAATATAGCTACAATGATAAAGATGCTGGCGTGCAAATTGGAATCAGCTGGTTACTTATTCCGAGCCGGCGGGACATCTGAAAAGATGCCCTTTTTTTATGCCCTCAATTAGGCTTTTCTCCCTATTCAGGTATACATTAGTGCCAAGATGATCTACTATATAGATGAACATCTATGTAAGGGAGGAAAGTAAATGGATTACCAAGAATTAGCTGACCTGCTGAAGGTCGTCGCGGAACCGAATCGGCTCAAAATCCTCGAGATGCTTTCCTGTGGTGAGATGTGCGCCTGTGACATCCTCGACCACTTTGATTTCACCCAACCCACCCTCTCTCACCATATGAAGGTGCTGGAAAACCATGGCCTGGTCACTGTAACCAAGAAAGGCAAGTGGCACCACTACTCATTAAATCAGGAGAAGGCCGCACTAATCATCAACGGATTAACAAAGACCCTATCCGACACCGAGGATTGCATTTGCAAGCACGCGAATAAAGAATGCTAATCCTTTTATTTTTAGCTCTTACATAGATAATTATCTATATATTAGGAGGGGTTATTATGCATACATCAAAGAATTTATCGATCATGGATCGTTACATGACCCTCTGGGTATTCCTGGCCATGGCACTGGGAATTCTGAGTGGCTTTGTCTTCCCGTCGTTGCCCAAGCTAATCAACAGCTGGTCAGTGGGCACGACCTCCATTCCGATCGCGATTGGGTTGATTCTCATGCTGTATCCACCGTTGACCAAGGTTAATTATGAGAAAATGGGGGACGTTTTTCGAGACAAGAAGGAACTGACTTTCTCATTGATTCAAAACTGGGTTGTCGGTCCGCTCTTGATGTTCGCCCTAGCAATTATTTTTCTACGAAATTATCCGAACTATATGATCGGCCTCATCATGATTGGCCTAGCCCGGTGCATTGCGATGGTCATCGTGTGGAATGAACTGGCCCACGGGAATAATGACTACGCGGCCGGATTAGTCGCCTTGAATTCTCTTTTTCAAATTATCTTCTACTCGGTTTACGCCTACTTCTTCATCAGCGTCCTACCGAAGCTATTCGGAATTCAGACGCAAACCGTCAATATTACAATGGGTGAAATTGCCAAGACCGTCTTCATCTACCTTGGCATCCCGTTCATCCTAGGCATCGGCTCACGCTATCTGATCATCAATACCAAGGGCCGGGATTGGTTCGAGGATAGGTACGTTCCCAAGATCAGCCGCATCACCACTTGGGCCTTGCTTTTCACCATCGTCGTCATGTTCTCTGTCAAGGGCGCCCGGGTCGTCCAACTGCCGCTCGACGCTGTGCGGATTGCCATTCCGCTCCTGCTCTACTTCGTTTTGATGTTCTTCATCACCTTCTGGATCGCCAAGAAGACCGGCACCAACTATTCGATCTCGGCAACACAATCCTTCACTGCCGCTAGCAATAACTTCGAGTTGGCAGTGGCGGTAACCGTTGGGATCTTCGGGCTGAACTCCGGTGAGGCCTTTGCGGCGGTCATCGGTCCAATGGTCGAAGTACCGGTGATGATTCTGCTAGTTGATGTTGCACTCTGGATTAAGAGGAGATTTTACTAATTATGAAAAAGATCTACTTCCTATGCACGGGCAATTCCTGTCGCAGTCAAATGGCGGAGGGTTATGCCAAAGTCCTGCTCAAGGATCAGTATGAATGCCGCAGTGCCGGTGTTGAGACCCATGGCTTAAACCCTTACGCTGTTGAGGCGATGGCCGAGGACGGGATCGATATCAGTCATCAAAAGTCCAAACTAATTGACCCAGACTACTTCAATTCCGCCGACCTGATTGTGACCCTGTGCGGCGATGCACGTGACCGTTGCCCTGTCATCCCTCCTCAAGCGCAAAGTATCCACTGGCCCTTGCCAGATCCGGCGCAGGCCACCGGAACGCACGAGCAAAAGATGGTTGTTTTTCGCCAGGTACGGGACAAGATAAAACAGCTGGTTGCGGGACTGGCTTAATACTCTCCCCTATCTGCTTAACAAAATGTTGCCACTAAATAAATTGGACGCATCCAAACTAAA
>CAMCCW010000113.1 GCA_945873395.1 uncultured Lactobacillus sp.
GGTACGAAAGCTTGGCTGACCGGTCAGCTCAAGCTTTCGTACCTCTCAAGCAGTCAACGACTCATCGGCCTGGGTTTCGTCGCGGTCTCACTGGCCGCCCTGATGATCGCCCGACGAAATTCACCGCACCTATACGACTTCTTAATCGTCCTGATTGTCGCTTGCGACGTGGGCACCAGTGCCTTCACCAGTCTCAATAAGATTGCCTATGTCTCCCAGGATGAGTTTGGCAAATACACCCAGCAGCTTGATCAAGCCAGTCGTCAACTGAAACACCACGATACCGGCTTCTACCGTGTCGCCAAGACCTTCATGCGGACGAAAGATGACCCGATGCAGGGGGACTTTTATTCCGCCGATCACTTTGGTTCCACACTGGAGCCACCGATTCCAGCATTCATGGGGGCAATCGGTCAGCCGGCCGGGGATGGCTTTGTCAGCTATGACAACGGGACCCAGGTCAGCGATGCCCTGCTCGGCTTTAAATATACGATGACCACCCGTCACCACGGAATCGAGGATGGTGACCAGATCATGCCACTATCTGGCTACCGGCCGGATTGGACGCGCCTGCCAATGGTTGACCAGACTAAAATGATCACCAGTCGAAAGAATCCAGCGGCCCTGCCAATCGCATTTGGGGCTAGTTCGGAAATTTTTCAGCTCGGTAAGGCCACTCTGGACCCGCTTAGCTACCAGTCACAGATTTTCCAGGCTTTAGCAGGCCGACCAATTAATCAGCCACTGTTTACCGTTCAGAACTTCACCTCCGTTCAGTTCAACAATGTTCAGGCAGCCCACCAGATTACAGGAACCACCTTCAGGAAGCAAAATCTCTTGAAGCCAGCCACAATCAAACTGAAGTTTACCCCACCGACTAATGACTCTTACTACCTCACCCTCGGTCCTGAGGTTAAGGACAGTGCCACCATTAGCTTAAACCGCCGGGACTTCAGTCAATACGACACCTACCGAGACACCGTGGTGATCAACCTGGCTCACCACCAGAAGGGTAAACCAGTAACGATCACTTTCCGCCTCAAGAAGACCAGTGCCTGGTTGCAAAACGTCAGTGTCTACCGGTTGAAGCAGCGGGCTTTCAATAGCAGTCTGAAGACTCTTCAACAATCTCCGCTGAAAATCCAAAAGGCAACGCCAACTAGTATTAAGGGAACGGTCCACATCCATCATGGCCAGTCCGCCCTCATGACCACCATCCCCGCAGCTGCCGGTTGGCATGTGCGCGTCGATGGGCAACGGGTTCAGCCCCGCACCGTCATCAGTACCTTCATGGCCCTGCCGATCACCAGTGGTACCCACCGGGTTGAATTCTACTACCGGCCGCCATTCCTGATTCTCGGCGCAATCGTCACCATTATCAGTCTTGGCTTGACCTGTTATGTTACGAGACGACAACGCTACTAAAAAAATAGCCACTCAGGAAAAATCCTGGGTGACTTTTTTATTAGTGTTCAAAATGTTGAGAAGCACCAGTTGAGGCGTCCGCCTGATTATCGGAATGATCATCTTGGTCACTCTTCATTCCGGCAACATCTGGCGCCTCATTCTTGTCCTCATGCTGAAAGTGGAAAACTGGCCCGTCAGCATTTGCATCCACGGTCGTGATCAACCGGGTGAAGAACCACTCATCGACTTCATTGACGTGGTAGTCGATCCCATCCTTGACCACTTCTAGTACGGGGTCGATCGGGTGATTATCCTTAGCAAAAGCCTGTGAGAAGCCATGGTGGACCTCCGTCCGGCCATAGACCTTACCATAGAACTTGATCCCATCCCCCGGCTTCAGATCCATCTCGTTCTTGAACCATTCGTTAGCAGCGTCGGTAACAATTAACTTCATACTTAAATCCCCTTTACTCGTTCGACTAGCTTTATGATAGCACTTTCATACTGCTAAAGGTACCATCTAATGAGCAAAATACCAAGCAATCTGCCTATACCTAAGAAGAAAATAAGCCAATCTTTAACAAAGGCAGAAAACTATTACCTAGGGACCCACCGGAAGTCTGAAACCAAAGAAGCCTGTGGCAAGGTTAACCCTGCCACAGGCTTCTTCAATCTTACTTAACGTCTAAGATCTTAACCTTCATTGTTCCATTTGGAATATCGATGTTAACTTCTTCACCGATCTTGTGACCAAGCAGGCCCTTAGCCATTGGCGATTCGTTAGAGATCTTACCGTTGATTGGGTCAGATTCGGATTCACCGACGATGGAGTAGGTTTCTAGTTCTTCATCTGGAAGTTCTTGAATCGTGACTTCCCGGCCCATAGAAACTTCATCCTTGGCAACGTCTTCGTTGTCAATGATCACTGCATATTGCAGCATGTTTTCGATTTGGGCAATCTTACCTTCGACCATTGCCTGTTCGTCCTTAGCAGACTCGTATTCTGAGTTTTCAGAAAGGTCCCCGTAACTCCGGGCAATCTTGATGCGCTTGATAACTTCTGGACGACGCTTCATCTTGTAGTTTTCAAGTTCTTCTTCCAGCTTCTTCTTCCCTTCAAGGGTCATTGGAAATTCTTTTTCTTCAGCCATATCTAATTCACTCCTCAAATTTTATCCAGTGGATACATTACCATTCTGCCAGATATTTGTAAACTCTATTGTAGGGTGTGGCCCCGCTTAACCAGGATATCGCGAACCTTAGTTGTCAAGATGTCGATGGCCACCCGGTTCTCACCACCCTCGGGAACAATGATGTCAGCATAGCGCTTTGTCGGTTCCACGAACTGGTGGTACATTGGCTTAACCGTTGCCAGGTACTGGTTAATCACTGAATCCAGGGTCCGGCCCCGCTCTGCCATATCCCGCTTGATCCGCCGAATGATCCGAATATCATCGTCGGTGTCAACATAGACCTTGATGTCCATCAGGTCCCGCAGGCGTTCGTCATCCAAGATCAGGATCCCTTCCAGGATGATAACATCTTGGGGTTCCACATGGACCGTCTCAGTAGACCGGGTGTATTGGGTGTAGTCGTACACTGGCATCTCGATCGCCTTGTTGTTCCGCAGGTCAGTCAGCTGCTCAATCAGCAGGTCCGTATCAAAGGCCAGAGGGTGGTCATAGTTGACCGCCTTCCGTTCGGCCATCGTCATCGATGACTGGTCATTGTAGTAGGTATCCTGGGTAATAATCTGGATGGCCTGGCCGTGCAATTGATTGTAGATCGCCTTGCTGACCGTGGTCTTTCCACTACCCGAACCACCAGTAACACCGATGATAATTGGCCGCCGCTGTTCTTTTGTACTCATTATCTATTTACTGCTCCTCTAAATATAAATTAATCTCAAATAGTATATAGCACTCTGCCGGTCACGGCAATCCCCCTACCGCTTCTTTGCGGCCCGGTTCTGCTGGAGAATCCCCGCCAGCTCGGGAACCGTTGCTGACCTGGTCAGGCGAAATTTTCCGGCCTTGACACCATGGGTCTTATGCGTTTGGAGGTAATAGTCAAATACAAACTGGCTGCGGACCAGGTGATGTTCCTTTAAAATCTTGGCAACCCGGTTGTCCGTAGCTCCAGCTGGAATCACCACCGTTACCCGCTGATGGTCACTTGAATCCACCGGTTTCAATGAATAGTTGAAGTATTGGTGAATGGCCAGCCCTGCGATAATGATGAGTCCAATCAAGATGAGGACTACCCGATTCTGCTGTTTTAATTGATCGTCATTCAATTTTTAACCTTCATAAAATACAAATAATGTGGGACCGCGCCATGGCAAGTCTCACATTATCTTTTTAACGAATTTCAGCTGACAGGTTATCCTGCAGAGCCTTAGTAACCTTATCAAAGGCGGCGTTGACCTGATCTTCAGTCAGGGTATCATGGTCATCTTGGTAGGTCAAGGTGTAGGCCAGTGACTTCTTACCCTTTGGCAGGTGCATGCCACTGTAGACATCAAAGAGGTGAACGTTCTTCAAGAAGGCGCCACCACGCTTGTTAATAACATCCATGACCATCTCATTAGTGACGTCGTTGTCAACTAAGAGGGCAATATCCCGGGTGATCGATGGGTACTTGCTGATTGGGTGGTACTCATTATCAACTTTTGGTGCTGCGATCAGGGCCTCAAGGTTAAGCTCGAAGACATACGTTTCTGGAATCTTGTAGGCCTTGGCCGTGCTTGGATGAACCTGGCCGAGGAAGCCGACCAGCTGACCGTCCAGCATGATGTTAGCGGTTCGGCCGGGGTGCATTTCCTTACGTGATTGGTCAGCAACGTAGGTTACCTTGCCCGCCAGCCCCATGTTGTGGAGGTAGCGTTCAATAATCCCCTTGACCTGGAAGAAGTCAACGGGACGGTCTTCATGGTGCCAATCGTTAGCCAGCATCTGACCGGTAATGGCCCCAGCAAGGTGTTCCTGTTCTTCCGGACGTTCGCCGCCCTTTGGTAAGAAGACCCGTCCTTCTTCATAGAGGGCCACATTATTGACATTCCGGGAAACGTTGTAGGCAATGTCCAGCAACAAGCCACTGATGATGCTCATCCGCGTGGCCACGTGGTCGGAACTCATTGGGAAGTCCAACTTCATTGGTTCTGCCACAGGATCGATTTGGAACTGCTAGATCGGAAGAGCACA
>CAMCCW010000114.1 GCA_945873395.1 uncultured Lactobacillus sp.
CAAAAAACGGTAAGAACAAGAATTTATCTTATCCTTACCGAATATCATAGAACCTAAAAAGGCGGTTTACAATCTGATGGTTGTAAACCGCCTTTTTGAATTAGTTTTCTCTATAAAAATTAAAGAAAAGTTAAATAAAAATTAAAATAGTCTTGACCAGACCAAATTTTGATAATACACTTATTATAATTTAATGATTAGAGAGGAAATGAAGCTATGCCTGAATTAGCAAACGATTTGTTAGGGACGATTAACCACAAGCTGGATGCGCAAAGCCCATCTGGCATCCGGGCCTTTGACCAGGAAGTTTCTAAGGTACCAGGGATCATTAAGTTGACCCTGGGTGAACCAGATATGAATACACCGGAACACGTCAAGCAGGCGGCCATCAAGAGTATCCAAGAAAATGATTCTCACTATGCTCCCCAGGCCGGAAAGCCAGAACTGCTTGAAGCCATCAGCAAGTTTCTCAAGGATACTCGTGGTGTTGAATACAATCCCGATAATGAAATTGTTGTTACCGTTGGGGCAACGGAAGCACTTGTAGCAGCGCTGTTCTCCCTGCTGAATACTGGCGATAAGGTAATCATCCCAACACCAGTATTCTCCCTGTACTTCCCACTGGTTGCAATGACCGGCGCCACTGCTGTTCAGGTTGATACTTCAGCGGATGGTTTTGTCCTGACTCCCGAACGTCTGGAAGAGGTCATTGAACGTGAAGGTAAGGGTGTGAAGGCAGTTCTGCTTAACTATCCATCTAACCCAACCGGCCGTGAATATCCAAAAGATGTTCTCGAGGGCTTGGCAAAGGTCATCACTAAGCACCACCTCTATGCGGTTGCCGATGAAATCTACAGTGACCTGGTTTACGGGGTAAAGCACTACTCACTGGCCACGATGATTCCAGAACGGACACTCTTCATCTCCGGTCTGTCTAAGTCCCATGCCATGACCGGCTACCGACTTGGTTATATTGCCGGACCTGCCCAGATCATGTCCAGTATCCGTAAGATGCATGCCTACCTAGTAACGACCGTCACGGATAATGTTCAGGCAGCCGCTACCGAGGCGTTAACCAATGGTCGCGAAGATCCGATTGCCTTTCGGAAGATCTATGAACACCGTCGTGACCTGGTCGTAGATGGCTTACGAAAGATCGGCTTTGAGATGTCGACACCACAGGGAGCCTTCTACATCTTTGCTAAGATCCCTGAACGCTTTGGTAAGGATGATGTGGCGTTTGCTAAGCGCTTGGCTAAGGAAGCCAAGGTTGGGGTTACTCCTGGTAGTGCCTTTGGTGCCGGTGGTGAAGGATACGTTCGTCTTTCCTACGCCTCATCTGACGAGGACCTGCAGGAATGTCTGCGGCGGATTGGCGAATTTGTTAAAAACTTAGATTAAAATTAATTGAAAAGTGGGAGCAAGGCAGAAGTCGTTTACGACTTCGTTTTCCGACGCGAAGCTAGCCGTTGGGAGCCCCCGCGAGCACAAATAGGGGTCCAGAGTTCGGCTTTTGCCGGGCTTTGGACCTCATTTGTGTACCGCGTTGTTCGCTTTTAATCTATGTAAAGGGACTTATGTCACAACCTCACTTTTTTGCTATACTGGAATTAAACGATAACAAAGAGGGATGAACGTGGACGAAAAGAACTTATCGAAACGTCTGGCAACGGTAGCCAGCTATGTACCGACCGGGGCGCGGATGGCCGACATCGGTTCCGACCATGCTTACCTACCGGCGGCCTTAGCTTTGCAAAATAAGATTAGCTATGCGGTGGCTGGTGAGGTCGTCAAGGGACCGTATGAGAACGCGGTTAGTGAGATTAAGGGCCATGGTCTGACGAACCTGATCAAGCCCCGCTTGGCTGATGGCCTGGATGCCATTACGCCCGCTGACCAGATCGATACCGTGG
This sequence comes from uncultured Lactobacillus sp., assembly GCA_945873395.1. Lineage (GTDB taxonomy): Bacteria > Bacillota > Bacilli > Lactobacillales > Lactobacillaceae > Limosilactobacillus. Next base: position 1,914 of record CAMCCW010000114.1, read on the forward strand.
TGATTGCCGGAATGGGCGGAACCCTGATTGCTGAAATTTTAGAGCGGGGTAAAGACCGCTTGCAGGGCGTCCGGCGGTTAGTCCTGCAGCCCAATGTTGGCGAGGGGCGCTTACGGCGGTGGCTGATGGATAATCGTTATCAGATCATGGCTGAGCAAATTGTCGCGGAAGATGACCACATCTACGAGATCATCGTTGCCGAGCCTTCACCAGTTCCATTTCGCTACAGTGATTATGAGCTAATGTTTGGCCCACTGTTGCTGGAAAAGAAGGGACCGGTTTTCACGGCCAAGTGGCGTGATTATATTGACCGGCAGCAGGGGGTCATTCACCAGATGGAACAGGCACAGAAGGTTCCCGTTGCGCGAATCACGGAATTAAAGCAAAAGTTAGCATTGGTAGCGGAGGCGATAGACGATGATTAGTGGAAGCACCTTGATTCAACGATTTGAACAGTTTGCTAGTCCGCAACTGGCAGAAAAATGGGACCACGTTGGTCTGCAGGTGGGTAATCCTGACCGGCCCATCAAGAAACTGATGACCACCCTTGATACCCGTCCGGAGACCGTCCAGGAGACCATCGACCAGGGAGTGGACTTTATCTTTGCCCACCACCCCGTGATGTTTCACCCGGCCAAGGACCTCGACACGCGTAACCCACAGAACGCGATGTACGCCCAGTTGCTAGCCCATCACATCACCGTTTATGCTGCCCATACCAACCTTGATACGGCTAATGGTGGCATGAATGACTGGCTGGCGGCGCAATTACACCTCAGTAACTGCAAGCCACTGGTTCCGGCTGGTAACGACCCGGTTTCTGGCCAGCCAGTGGGGATGGGCCGGATTGGTGACTTTGCCGGCTCAATGAATGCGGCTGACTTCGCCCGTTACTGCATGCGGACCTTCAATGTCAGTGGCCTGCGTCTAATCGTTAATTCGGCCGATCGAGACCGGTTAATCCACCGGGTGGCCGTTCTGGGCGGTGCCGGGCAGGACTTTTACCAGCAGGCCGTTGACCTGGGTGCCGACGCCTACGTTACTGGTGATGTCAGCTACCACTTTGCCCACGACATGATCGCCAACCACCTGACTGTGGTCGATCCTGGTCACCATATCGAGGCGGTATGTGAGCACGGCCTGGCCCAATTGATTCGCGGATGGCAGCAGGAGTATGGTTGGGACTTCGAAGTGGTCGAGAACCGGATCAACACGGATCCCTTCACCTTCATGACAGCTGCAGACAAGAAGTAATATAAAGGAGGACTTAATTATGGTTACAGAAAAGTATGATGGTTTATTACCTCGTTTCTTGAAGTACGTTAAGACCGAGACGCGGTCGAATCCAGCTTCCACTACAGTGCCGTCTGATCCTAAGGAGACTGCATTTTTAAATGAATTAGCGGCAGAACTGAAGCAGATTGGCCTGGAGAATGTCCACATCAACAAGCAGAGTTCCTACCTGATGGCTACCATTCCAAGTAACATCGATTATGCTGTCCCGACGATCGGCCTGATTGCCCACGTCGACACGGCGGACTTCAATGCTCATAACGTTAATCCGCAGATCATCGAGGACTATGATGGTCATTCCAACATTAAACTCGGCGATGGTGAATACCAGCTGACGCCAGCAGATTTTCCATCCTTAAAGAAGTACGCGGGTGACACCCTGATTACGACTGACGGGACGACTCTCTTGGGGGCCGATGACAAGTCCGGGGTTGCCGAGATCGTGACGATGGCTGACTACCTGATGAAGCACCCAGAGATCAAGCATGGTGAGATCAAGATCGGCTTGGGTCCCGATGAGGAAATCGGTACGGGGGCTGATCACTTTGATGTTGAGGACTTCGGCGCCGACTTTGCCTACACGGTTGATGGTGGCCCACTGGGTGAATTGGAGTATGAGACCTTTAACGCGGCCCAGGCAGAGATTGAGATCAAGGGGAATGACGTTCACACCGGAGTAGCCAAGGGAACGATGATCAATGCTATCCAGGTGGCTATTGACCTCCACGATAGTCTGCCAACCCATGACCGGGCAGAACGCACCGATGGTCGGCAGGGCTTCTTCCACCTTTACAAGTTTGACGGAACGGTCGATCACGCCTCGATGGTTTACTTGATTCGGGATCACGACAAGCAGACCTTTAATGAACGTAAGCACTTGCTGGAACGGATCGTGGCCGGCCTTAACGATGAGCTGGGCGAAGAACGGGTAACGATGAAGCTGTACGACCAGTACTATAACCTCAAGGATGCCTTAAAGGATCACATGGATGTAGTTGAAATTGCCAAGCAGGCAATGGAAGAACTGGGGATTAAGCCTGACATTTACCCAGTCCGGGGCGGCACGGATGGTTCGACAATCTCCTACATGGGCCTGCCGACGCCAAACCTCTTTGCTGGGGGCGAGAACATGCACAGTCGCTTTGAGTATGTCTCCCTCCAGACGATGGAGAAGGCCCTGGATACCTTATTGGAAATCAACAAACTGAATGTTGAACAGGGGAATAAGTAAATTGCACAAAAAAGGATCAACGACATGATATCGTTGATCCTTTTTAAGTTTAAAAATTAGTTCTAGTTACTTGTTGTCCTTAGCCTTAGCCGGGTTGGCACTCTCGGTGATGGCGGTTACGGCGTTGACTGCGATCAATG
>CAMCCW010000115.1 GCA_945873395.1 uncultured Lactobacillus sp.
AATAATCATTTAATGTAGATACTAAAGGCCATGACGAGCATTACCTTGTCATGGCCTTTAATCTATGCAAAAGGGATGGCTCCCTAGTTGAGAGCCATCCCTTTTATTGTACTATTTCAATGTTAAGCAAATACCCGCCGGATACCTGCAATTACACTCCGCTGGCCATTCATAATTGGTTGAACCATAACACATGGTGGCCAACTCTCAATTACCTGATTGTTACCGAGGTAAATGGCAACGTGAATGATGATGTGAGTTCCTGGTTCATAGTAGAACACAAGGTCCCCACGCTGCCGGTTATTCCAGGAAACGTTCATGAAGTGCGGGTCATTAAAGAGCTGCCGCGAGTTCCATTCGTTACCTGGGAAGCCGTGATAAATTGAGCTGCATGACGTTGGGTTAATTCCTGCAGCATACAGACTCTGCATTACCAGACCAGAACAGTCAACACCGTAGCCCGGCATTGATGAACAACCAGCTAACCATGGTTGACCCATGTACTTGTAAGCCTGGTTAATCATGGCCTCAATATGGGCGCTTCGTCCTTGACCAGGACCAACAGCTAATGGTGAAACATAGCTGTCAATAGCGGTCCACAGACTTGGTTGCAGGCCCAACGCCTTCCAGGTGTTGAAGTCCACCCAACCGGTTTGTGGCAAACCGTGGTTTCGTTGAACATTTTTAACGAGGCTAGCATCGTAGTAGCTGTACTGGTTATGAATATTAGCCGTCCCTAGCTGCCGCTTAATCAGCCAAGTCTTGATTCCTTCGTAACCAGGGCCGATGTTGTGACCAACCGGACCAGTTGGCTGAATCTGGGAGTAATTAATCTGGTACATCCAACCTGGGTTCTGGTAAACGTTCAGGTAGCGATTGCTAATCCAGTTATCAGACCGGTTGCCTTCACCACCATTGGCGTCACTTGAGTACCGACTGATGATTTGGAAGGCATGACCTTGGATGTTACCAGGGATGTTAAAGCTGGCACTGAAACGAGCCTTATCCGCATTAATGATGTCACCATGGACATTAGCGATATCCGGACTGGCTACCGTATTAACCCGTTGCCGCCCAACTTCCTTACCGGTCGTCAGATCCCATAAGATTAAGAAGTGGTATGGTTCCGTCATGGAGTAGTCATCCGCGTGCCAACCAGAAACGTCGATCCGGGTCCCAGATTGGCTAAAGTTATCCAACCAGGCCTGGTTCTGGTTCAGGTTAAGTTGGTTTCCGTACCAGTAATCACTATAACTGGAACCATAGCTGTTCCCGTCCGTAGAATTACTATAACGACTGACAACCACGAACTGGTCACCAATCATGTCCGGGCTGAGCTTAAAGCTGGTGCTAAACCGAGCGTTACCAGCATTGGCAATCTGCCCTTCCGCCTTAGCAACGTCGGGACTAGCAGTTAGTTTAACCAGTTGATGACCAACTTCATGGTTCTTGGTCTTGTCGAACAAGATGATGAAGTGGGTTGGGGCCACTGCGGAAGCATCGTCGGCATGCCAACCAGAAACGATGATGTTATCGCCCGCAACCTTAAAGTTATCAAGGTAGCCAGCCTGCTTATGGTTGATCTGCAGGTTCTTATTAGCAATCCAATTCTGGGAGTGGTTACCCTCCCCATTAGCTGCATCACTATAGCGACTGATCAGGACAAAGTGATCACCCAGCATGCCTGGTTCAACATTAAAGGTCGTACTGAATCGCGCATTACCGGCGTTGAGGGCCGTCCCCAAGCTGTTATTCCGGGCAATATCCGGACTAGCCTGGTCCTTGACCTCTTGACGGGCAGCTTCATGATTCTTGGTCTGGTCAAACAGAATCAAGAAGTGGTGTGCATGGTTCAGAGCCTGGTCATCAACGTGCCAACCGGATACATTGATCTTCGTGCCGTTAACGCTAAAGTTATCCAGGAAAGCTTGGTTCTGGTTCAAGTTAATCTTGTTGCCATACCAGTAATCAATGTAGTGACCATAGCTATTTTCGTTAGTCGAATCACTATACCGGCTTACCAGGACGAATTGGTCCCCGACCATCTCTGGAGTAACCTTAAAGTTAGCGCTGAACCGCGCATTACCGGCATTAGCGATCTGGCCTTCCGCCTTGGCAACATCGGGACTGGCCAGGTTCTTAACAATCTGGTGAGCAACTTCCCGATTCTTGGTCTGATCAAACAGGATTAAGAAGTGGGTTGGGTAAATAGCAGTCCCATCGGCCGCGTGCCAACCACTAACCTTGATCTGGTCATTGGCACCATCAACCCGGAAGGTATCCAACCAAGCGGCTTGCCGGTTACCAAGACGTAACGTGTTGGCATAATCGTAGTCGGAGTACTGCTGGTTAACCAATTCTGGTGTGCTGTAACGACTAATCAGTCTGAAGGTGTGACCTAACATCGATGGTTGGATCGTGAACTTGGCACTGAACCGGGCATCCTGAGCGTTGACGATCGTGTCATAGCCAGCCTGCGCAACGTCATTACTGTGGTCATTCGTCACGATCTGCCGGCTAACTTCCTTCCCCGTCGTCTGGTCCATCAGAATCAGGTAATGGGTTGGGTACTTAGCGGCCATATCATCCGCATGCCAACCGGAAACGGTAATGGTATCACCAGTTACCTTAAATTGATCCAAGTATCCCGCCTTCGTACTAATGGTTGGATACCAGTAGTCAGCACCATCAGCTGGGTTACCATTTGCCTGGAAGGTGTAACGAGAAACCAGCTTCAGAGAAGAGACATTGTTCAACTTATCGGCAGGCAGGGCAAAGCTAAAGCCACCATCAGTTGAGATAGGGGCTTTCGGATAGGCCTGCTTAGCAGCAGAGTTTGGAACTACCGTCACCTTAGAACGGTAAATTTCTTGGTTGTTACTACCGTTCAGGGCAATGATAAAGTGGTCCATTCCTGGCCGGTACTGGTTAGTGGCGTGCCAACCATTGAATACCACGTTCCCCTGGTCGGCAGTTGTTTGACTCAATTGACCAGCATTAACCGGAGTCCGGTAATCAATATCGCTGGCTGGTGTTTGGCTCGCCGGTGCACTAGATGCAGGCTGAGCAGACGTACTGGCTGCTGACTGGGCAGGCGTAGCAGATGCAGCTGCATTTACCATCGTCGTCCCCGGCGTCGATGGCGTCGTGTCAGCGTGTGCCGTTTGTGCTCCCATGGCTGTTCCAGTGGCCAGTGCAGCAACGGCAATTGCCATTACGCACCAGTTCTTACCAGCCTTAAAAAGCTTAAAATGTTTTTTGACTTCCATTTTCATCTACCTATTCTTTTTCAATTAACAGTTTTCCACCGTCACCAATAATTTAAGCACATTCTCCCAAAAGTTCAATTGCCTTTTATGAAATGAAATATTACAGTTTTGCCGTCAACTTAACATCTGGGTACTTCTGCTTGAACCAATTTTCAGCGAACTGGTTTTCAAACAGGAAGAGCGGCTGGTCGTGGATATCCTTGACCAGGATGTTCCGGGATGAGGACATCTTCTCATCCAGTTGGTCGGGATCAATCCACCGGGCAGTCTTATGGCCCATCGGTTCCATGATGACATCAGAGTTGTATTCGTTCTTCATCCGGAACTTGAACACTTCAAACTGCAGCTGACCAACGGCCCCTAAGATGTAATCGTTGGAGGTGTAACTCCGGTAGAGCTGAACCGCTCCTTCTTGGACCAGCTGGTTGATCCCCTTGTGGAAGGACTTCTGCTTCATGACGTTCTTGGCAGAGACCCGGACAAAGAGTTCCGGCGTGAACTGTGGTAGTTTTTCAAACTGAATGTTCTTCTTACCGGTGTAGATGGAGTCACCAATCTGAAAGTTTCCGGTATCATACAGCCCGATGATGTCACCGGCCACCGCCGTCTCCACGTTCTCTCGGGTATCAGCCATGAACTCAGTCACATTAGACAACCGCAATGGCTTCTGGGTCCGAGCTAAGGTAACGTCCATTCCCCGGTCAAATTCACCGGAGCAGATCCGGACAAAGGCAATCCGGTCACGGTGCCGTGGGTTCATGTTGGCCTGAATCTTGAAGACAAAGCCAGAAAATTCCTTATCCAGCGGCTTAACCACTTCCCCGTCCTCGGTCTTGTGGTCACCCGGTGCTGGGGCGAACTGCAGGTAGTTCTCCAGGAAGGTCTGAACCCCAAAGTTGGTCAGGGCCGAACCGAAGAAGACCGGGGTCTGGTCACCACGAGCGATCTTGTCCCGGTCAAGCTGGTTACCAGCCACCTCGATCAGTTCCATCCCGTCGAGGGCATCCTGCCACTCACCGGAACCAGCCAGTGGGTTGTCGCCCTT
>CAMCCW010000116.1 GCA_945873395.1 uncultured Lactobacillus sp.
CAAGGCCAGCTAATTTTCATTATTTAAAGTGTCAACTTGACAGGGCACAGTACCGGATGACCGCCTGGCTTTTATTGTAAAATGGCTTGACCACTATTGCACAAATCAGTTAGGCTATAGTTAATGCGACATCTTTTTTCAAGAAGGGACATGATAATTAATGGTTGAAATGAGCAAGCATATGCGTGCCACGCTAAACGATGTACCAACGCTTAAGATCTTCGACTTCTCGACGTTTGTTTCTAAGATTCCGGACGTGATCAAGTTCACTCTTGGGGAACCGGATTTCAATACTCCTGAATATGTTAAACAGGCGGGGATCCAGGCTATTCAAAATAACCGGACCCACTACGCTCCACAGCGGGGGACAGCTGGACTGTTGCAGGCGGTGTCTGATAATCTAGCTGATCGCTACGGCCTGCACTATGATCCGCAAACTGAAATTCTGATCACAAATGGGGTCACTGAGGGGGCATATGCGGCCATCACCGCTGTTACCAACCCTGGTGACGTGGTCCTGGTCCCAACACCGACCTTCTCAATCTATGGCCCCGATGCCATTATTGGTGGAGCAGAGGCGGTCGAAGTCGACACCTCCGCAACGGACTTCCGTTTGACGCCAGCACTGTTAAAGAAGTACCTCGACAAGTATGGCGACCGGGTCAAGGCCATTATCTTCGTCAACCCGGCCAACCCTACCGGGGTCGTCTACAGCCAGCAGGAACTTAACGACCTGGCAGCATTGATTAAGGGAAAGCCGATCTTTGCCATCAGTGATGAGATCTACAGTGAACTCAACTATGATGGTGAATACGCCTCAATGGCTAAGGCCCTGCCGGAGCAGACCATCCTGGCAAACGGCTTCTCAAAGTCCTATGCCATGACTGGTTGGCGAATTGGTTACCTCTGCGCACCGAAGGACATTACCAGTGAGATCTTTAAAGTGCACTCATTTATTATGATGGATATCGCCACCTTTACCCAGGACGCGGCAGAAGCGGCCCTGCGTGGGGGCACGGAAACCATCACGGCAATGGACAAGCAATATATTGAACGCCGAGATTACATGTTGGCTCGACTGGAAAAGATGGGCTTCAAGTGCACCCGGCCGATGGGGGCTTTCTACATCTTCGCCAAGATTCCGACCTTCCTGGACCAAGATGACACCAAGCTGATCTATCAGTTGGCCTCAGAAGCTCACGTGGCTGTGACAGCCGGGACCTTCTTCGGGGCCGGTGGTGAAGGTTACCTTCGCTTCAGCTATGCGACGGCGATGGACCAGATTAAAGAGGGGATGGATCGCTTAGAACGGTTCTGTAAAGACCAACAAAAATAAGCAATAGAAAAAGAGCAGGCAACCGAAATTGCCTGCTCTTTTAATTTGGATTGTTTCAAAAAGCTTAGTCACTCAGTTTCTTGGCTTCTTCATCAAGCTTTGCGAAACCAGAGCCATCAGGCTTCTTGTTTCCACGCTTTTCCATAGCCTTACGGGCCATTTCCTTACGTTCTTGTTTGCTCAGTGCCATAATAACTTCGCCTCTTTTCGAAACGCTCCGTTGGTAACAGATATCGTACGGAAGTAAAATATCTGTTACATATATTATAATTCATATTATAAAGATTACAATGTTGAATGATTAAATTATTAAGAAAGTCCTCAATTACCAATTTGCTTCTTTAAAATTTATTAAAAGTTGGCTAAGATTAAACTAGTAATCAGACAAGGAGAAATGTTTATGGCAAGTGAAAATCAAGACAGTAAGGCCGTAGATGTTAGTCAGGAAATAAAGAGTCGGATCGAGACCAAGGTTAAGTACCTGCAGGAATTAGATCAGGCTATCGACCAGCACCGGGACCGTGACGTTTACCGGTTATTGGATAACCAACGGTATGCTAAAGAAATCGAACATCGTGAGCAGCAGCCTAACGATGAGGGGGTAATGAGCCTGGTGGATGATCTGGCTGACCAGTTGAGTAGCTACCTCAGTGTCAACCTGATTAAGTACCTGGGGAAGACCTACCCATTCTTCTACTACGAAGAATACCAGACGGGACACTACCGGATCTACTTTGGTAACTGGTGGGACCGGCGCCGCTTTGGTGAGCTGGATGTCTTGAACGTCCGCTTTTCATTTGACCAGACCGAGTACGAAATGTTAAATAAGTCCTTCGCACTGGCCCGGAAGGATAAGCGCTACAACAGTGACCGGATCAATAAGATTTCTAGTGAAAACGACCGCCTGCAGGACCTGATTGATCACCAGCGGGAACGGGAAGAGAAACGTCAGCACATTCAAGAAGAACTTAAGGATATTAATTCGCACTCCGGCCTGTTTGAATCCAGTCGTAATCGGGCTACCCGTGAAGAACTGGTTGCGCAATTACAAAAGTTGGAGGATCAAGAGACCGAATCCCGGACAGCAGCTCAAACAATTAAGGAAAATGAGCAGGTTGTCCTGGCACTTTCCAAAGAAAATACCATCTTAAGCTATGAGCAAAAGAGTATCATTGATACCTTTGGTAGTTTTGAGGACTTTGAATTGGCTAACCGTAACCTCTATGCGGATTACCTCAAGAGTCTAGCTGATGATAAGGACGCAGGGAAGCAGGTGAATGCAAATGACTAGTAACAAGATTGAAAATTCACCGACTGCTAAGATCAACGCCCTTTCAGATTCATTTAAGCAAGTATTGAAGCGTGGTCAGCAGTACGTCGACCTGCTCGATCAACTGGCTCAGACCGATGATGCCGAGGAACTCCTGGCCGCTGCCGAAAAGCTGGCTGAGCAAGACCTGCACAATGCTTTTATTGACTTCCCACAGCACTACCAGGCGGCCGACTACTGCATGCTCTTCATGGGGCGGTTGCTAGAGATGCACAACGTTACCAGTGTAACGGTTGATGAGAATGGTCAGCATGAATTTGTGGCCATGATCGATCCTTTGACGGATGCTAGTTTTAAATTTGTGGTTAGCGATAATGGTGAGGCGGCCTTCACTGAGCAAACTCAGCAACAGCCGTTGTTCTACATGAACCTTAAGCAACGTCTATTCCAGTTTAATAATCGGGCCCTCGTGAACTACTTCATTGTCTATGCGCTCAAGAAGCACAGTGACCTGGAGCTACGGGATGCCATTAAGCCACTGATTGAGTTTGCTAACGAGCTGGCGGATGACCTTAACTTTACTATTAACCTTGGCATCTTGAACACAGCTAACGATGAGCGGTTCAAGCTTCAAGAACCAAACTTGCAGTTGACGGTGATTGACCGGCTCTTTGTTAAGACGGGTGAGACCGACTACATGCTGATGAACTTGCCACAGAACAGTGGGGCCGAACTGTTACTGGATCAGGGAATCAAGTTTGACCTGTCCTTTGACCCCGACGATTATAGTCAAGAGTGGGCCTTCCAGGTCAAGGATCCGGGTGAACAAGTTTCCTTCTTCGACATCCTGCTGCACTATACCATGGTTCGGGAGTGGTACCTTGCTGACCGGGATGCATTAGCCGTCCGTTCAGATCAATTGATCATTGCTGATGACGAAGATGATACTGATCAATCGGCAGCAACTATTCCACCTGAGCCCGAATCCGAACCGACTGAAGAAGTGCTGTCAACCACGGCAATTGATGAGGCACCGGAAGAAACCGCTGACGATGAGAGTGAAGCGGTGGATGACGAAGAAACACCAGAGCAGAAGAAGCATGATGAGGATGATTAAATGTTAGATATTACCAAGATGTTGCATACGGTGGTTGACCTTGAGCTAACAATTGATGATGCCAAGGAACTGCTGATTGGTCCGGAGACCCGGCAGCAGACGATCTTCGTTCAGTTGGACTATCAACTCGCAAATTTTGCTCAGGCCGCAGGATGGGCGGATGTCCTTGACCAGGGGACAGCAGATCCGGCGACAGCCCAGCAGAGCTACCTGAAGAGCCTGGCACTGCTGCTATTGTTCAGTGCGAAAAAGCAGTGGACCCACCTGGTAGTGATGGACGATGATCAGTGGCAACGGGTTACGACGGCTAAGAAATCAACGAAGCTGGCGGACCTGAACAAGGAGTACCTGGCAGTCAAGCATTTCTTGAACGGGGCTTACTACAGTCACCGCCAAGAAGACTTCCGGCATGCCTGGCATCTCTTATTGAAGATGGGGATTGTGGACTTCGGTTACCAACCCGCCGATCTTCAAAAAGAATACCTGGCGCTCCTGGACAAGGTTGCTAAGCAATACGCAGATTAAACAAAAAGAGTTCAAGGACATTGCAATGTCTTCGAACTCTTTTTTGGAAGT
>CAMCCW010000117.1 GCA_945873395.1 uncultured Lactobacillus sp.
CAGCGTAGGATAAATAGCCGTGGTACCATACTGAAGGTGGGCGTCAACAGCCTCCTCGACGGTATTCATACGCAGGTTGACGTGGTGGTTGCCAACATCCTGGCAGAGATCATTGTGCCGCTGATTCCGCAGGCCTTTGCCAACCTAAAGCCGGGTGGCTACTTCCTGGTCTCGGGGATCATTGACGATAAGGCCGCTATGGTTCGACAGAAGATGTTAGACCAGTCCTTTGTCATAGATAGTGAAACCAAGATGGGTGATTGGCACGGGATTATTGCCCATAAGCCAGCGGAGGATGAAGAATAATGCAGCGTTATTTTGTTGACCAGCCAGCTAGTCCGAAAGAATTTGAGCTGCCTAAGGATATTGCCCACCACCTGATCACTGTCATGCGTGCTCAGCCAGGTAGCCAAGTGGAAGTGGTACTTGCCGATCACCGGGTATATCTGGCGACGGTGACGGCAACAGCACCGGCCCGGGTCAAGATCGTGAAGGACCTTGACCGGAATAGTGAGTTACCACTGCGGGTCACCCTCCTTTGTGGACTTCCCAAGACCAAGGAGAAACCGGAGATGATTGTTCAAAAGGCAACTGAATTGGGCGCCGACAAGATCGTCTTCTTTGAATCGGCGCGTTCAATCAGCCACTGGGCTAAGCAGAAACAGGCTAAAAAGCTGGCGCGCCTGCAAAAGATTGCTGATGGGGCGGCAGAACAATCCCACCGTAATCGTCAATCGCAAGTTACCTATTCGCCTGACCTGACAACGGCCCTGGTCGATAACCCAGCTGATCAGCGGGTTGTTGCTTGGGAGGAGTCAGCTAAGCAGGGTGAAACCAGTGCCCTTCATCAGGTATTGACCAAGATGACCCCCGGACAATCGCTGGTGGCGGTCTTTGGCCCTGAGGGTGGCCTGACTAGCCAGGAAGTTGAGCAGATGCAAAAGGCTGGGGTAATCCCGGTTGGCTTGGGTCCTCGGATCTTACGGACGGAAACGGCACCGCTGTACTTCCTAGCGGCGGTTTCCTACGCTAGTGAACTGGCAGTTAATCATCGTTAATGATTATTCAGGATTGTGATACAATTAGAAAAATCAACAAAAAGTGAAAATAGATAGTTAAGGTGTTGTAAAATGGCAATCTTTAAAAGCAAATGGCAAACGTTTGATAAACTGCTCTGGATTCTTGGAGTCGTTTTTGGGATGTTAGTTCCCGTATTGACGGATCGGATTCCCATGCTGACCCGCGTGCACTGGGTTGTTTGGTTCCTATTGATTATTAACGGAATCTATAGCATCTGGATCGGCGTTCATGTTGCCCGGCGTCAACAAAGAGTCTTTAATCTGTTGATTTTCCCACTACTGTTCTTGTTAGCAGCCTATTTCTTTATGCCACACTATACTTACTACTTTGCACCAGCATACTGGGCTGTAAGCTACCTGTCCTGGGCTAGTCAGCAGCAATAATTTTGACCGAAGGGGGACTGATAATGTCACAAGTTAAAGAGTTAACACACGAAGATGTGCGCAAGATGGTTTCTTCCTATATGAATGATGAACACGTGGCATTGGTCGAGAAGGCCTACCGCTTTGCCGCAATCTGTCATCATGATCAACGGCGTAAATCAGGTGAGCCATACATTATCCACCCGATTCAAGTTGCTGGTATCCTGGCCAACCTCCAGATGGATCCGGAAACGGTTTGCGCGGGCTACCTGCACGACATTGCCGAAGATACCGGTGCCAAGCTGGGCGATATCAAGGAATTGTTCGGACCAACCATTGCCATGATTGTCGATGGCGATACCAAACTGGGTAAAATTCACTATAAGTCCAACCGTGAGCAGATGGCGGCGACCCACCGGAAGCTTCTCCTGGCAATGTCGAAGGATATCCGGGTGATGATCGTCAAACTGGCTGATCGGCTGCACAATATGCGGACTCTGCAGCATCTGCGGCCAGATAAGCAACGGCGAATTTCCAACGAAACCCTGGAGATCTATGCCCCAATTGCAGATCGGTTGGGGATTAGCACGATCAAGTGGGAACTGGAGGACCTGTCCCTTCGTTACCTCAATCCACAACAGTACTACCGGATTGTTCACCTGATGAACTCCCGGCGTGACCAACGGGTTGACTACATTAATAACGCCATCGACCTGATCAAGGATGCCTTAAGCGACCTGAAATTGGGCCCAAATGTTGAAATTTACGGCCGGCCTAAGCACATCTATTCGATTTACCGCAAGATGGTCACGCAGCATAAGCAGTTCAGTCAGATTTATGACCTCCTGGCGATTCGGGTGGTCGTCGATACCATCAAGGATTGCTATGCTGTCTTGGGGGCCATTCATACCAACTGGAAGCCAATGCCCGGTCGTTTCAAGGACTACATTGCGATGCCGAAGACCAATGGCTACCAATCACTACACACCACAGTAATTGGACCCGAGGGCCGGCCGCTGGAAGTCCAAATTCGGACGCACAAGATGCACGAGGTGGCCGAATACGGGGTTGCTGCGCACTGGGCCTACAAGGAAGGTAAGACTAATGGTGTTCAGCAGACTCGTGACAGTCAGAAACTCAATGTCGTCAAGGAAATTCTTGAACTGCGGCAGGAGAGTAACGGTACGGATGAATTCATGCAGGGTGTCCAGAGTGATATCTTCACTGATAAGGTCTATGCCTTTACGCCAAAGGGTGACGTCATTGAGATGCCGAAAGGGGCCGGTCCACTGGACATGGCCTATCAGATTCACACCGAAGTTGGTAATCACACGACGGGAGCTAAGGTTAACGGCCGAATTGTTCCCCTGGACTATGAGATCAAGAATGGTGAAATTGTTGATATCTTAACCTCGCCGTCCTCAGCTGGCCCGAGTCGGGATTGGCTGGAAATGGTTAAGACGCGGCGGGCCCGGAATAAGATTCGGCAGTTCTTCCGTGCTCATTACCGGGAACAAAACATCGAACAGGGTAAGCAGATGGTGGAAAACGAACTGCGCGAGGCCGGCTACGATCCGTTTGAATTGATGACGGAGAAGAAGGCGGCCGGTGTGGCCCAGGCGCTTCACTATAGCACTGCCGACGACATGTATGCAGCCATCGGTTTTGGTGACCTGGCACCGGTTGGGGTCCGGAACCGCTTCACAGCTGATATTCGTCAAAAGGAAGAGGACGATCGGCAGGCGGCGGCTCAGCGCGCCCTGCTTGAGGAGCACAAGACCTTGGAGAAACCGGATGAGCGGACCAAACAGAAGCAGGCTAAGGCTTCCAGTGAAGGAATCGTGGTCGAAGGGGTTGATAATCTTCTTGTCCGGCTTAGCCACTGTTGTGATCCAGTGCCCGGTGACGAAATCGTTGGTTACATCACGAAGGGACGGGGAGTTTCCGTCCACCGCAAGGACTGCCCGAACATCAAGGCCGCCGAGAAGAGTGGCCAGCGGATCGTCAGTGTCTACTGGGCAAACCCACATGGGGATAAGACCAACTATGATGCTGACATTGAGGTTCAGGGATATAACCGGAATGGCATGCTCAACGATGTCTTGCGGTCAATTAATAACAGTACCCGCTTCCTGAATTCGGTTAACGGGAAGGTCGACCACAACAAGATGGTAACGATCAGCCTGACAATCGGGGTTCGTAATTTGGAGCAATTGCAACTGATCATGAACGGCCTGAAGAACATTCGGGACGTTTACGTTGTTAAGCGGGTCATTCGCTAGGAGGAAGAATATGCGCGTTGTATTACAGAAGGTCAACCGGGCCCAGGTATCAATCGATGGAACGGTTGTGGGCAAGATCGACAAGGGCTACATGCTCTTGGTCGGCTTTGCACCTGACGATGGTGATGAACAATTGGACTACCTTGTTCACAAGATTGTTAATCTGCGGGTCTTTGAGGATGAAAACGGCAAGATGAACAAGGGCTTAAAGGATGTCGACGGGGCAATCCTGTCAATCTCCCAGTTCACACTGTATGCCGATACGAAGCACGGTAACCGGCCCGGCTTCACTGGAGCGGCCCGGCCAGAGATTGCGGAACCGTTGTACGAGCGTTTCAACCAGAAACTGACAGCAACGGGGGTCCATGTCGAGACCGGTCACTTCGGCGCTGATATGAAAGTCGACCTGGAAAACGACGGACCAACCACCATTATCTACGAGAAATAAGAAAAAGCTCTGTGATCTGAATTCGTACAATACCCCTTAGGGTTGACACTTGAAATAATAAAAGTGTCAGTCCTAG
>CAMCCW010000118.1 GCA_945873395.1 uncultured Lactobacillus sp.
GCTCAGAGGATGCTTCCAGGCTAGCAGCCACCCGGAGAACTTGGTCTTGGTCCCCGATAATGTCCGTCACCGTTGGCTTACCGACCGTGATGGTCCCTGTCTTATCGAAGACCACGGTCTTAACATCATTGATTTCTTCCAGGGCCTGACCATCCTTGATCAGCACGCCCATCTTAGCAGCCCGACCAGTACCAACCATCAATGCAGTTGGGGTCGCCAGGCCAAGGGCACATGGACAAGCGATCACAATAACGGCAACCGCAAACAGCATGGCCTGTACGAGAGTCGCGCCCAGGAAACTGTACCAAACAACAAAGGTGACAATAGCAATGATCAAAACGGCTGGCACAAAGAAGCCGGAGATCTTATCAGTCAGGTTTTGAATTGGAGCGTGACTAGTCTGAGCCTTCTTCACCATCTCAACAATCTGCGAAAGCATCGTATCCTTCCCGACCTTGGTGGCCCGGAACTGGATAGCACCGTCGCCATTGATCGTTGAACCAACGACGTTATCGCCGACCTTCTTGGAAACTGGCATGGATTCACCGGTAATCATCGATTCGTCCAGCGTCGTCTTCCCACTGGTAATAACCCCATCAACGGGAACCTTCTGCCCAGGCTTGACCTGGATAATGTCACCAACTTGAACCTGGTCGAGGGGAACTTGAACGAACTTACCGTCCCGCAATACCTCGGCGCTCTTTACCTGAAGGTCCAAAAGCTTCTTCAGAGCGTTGGAGGCGTTGTTGTGCATCCGTTCTTCCATCGTGTCGCCCAGAAGGACAAAGACTGAGATGAAGGCCGCACTCTCAAAGTAGACCGGCCGCCCGGTGATCATCGCGAACAGGCTATAAAAGTAGGCAATTGAGGTCCCAATCGCCACAAGGGTGTTCATGTTGGCGTTGTGGTGCTTGAAGGCTGCCCAAGCACTGGTCCAGTACGGCCATGCGGCTACTAGCATGATCAGTGTCGTGGTGATGAAGGCAATCCAGGTATATC
The DNA here is from genome assembly GCA_945873395.1 of uncultured Lactobacillus sp. Lineage (GTDB taxonomy): Bacteria > Bacillota > Bacilli > Lactobacillales > Lactobacillaceae > Limosilactobacillus. Next base: position 1,000 of record CAMCCW010000118.1, read on the forward strand.
CCGGCATCATCCAATGAAACGGCATTGCCAACATCTGAATCAGCATCGGGATCACCAGGACAAATGAAATCCAGAAACGCTGGATACTTGTCAGGTGTTTCATCACTTCACAACCACCTTTCCGTGAAACATCCCCATGCCGCAGGAGTAGTCATATTCCCCGGCCTTGTCTGGGGTGATTGAAATTGCCACATCCTCGTTTAGCGGCAGGTCCTTTTCAAAGTCCAGGTCCGTTGACTGCACCTTAGCGAGACACGATGACGGGTTGGTCCGGTTGAAAACCAGCTTAGTGGTAACCCCCTTTGGTACTTCCACCGTCTGTGGTTCGTAACCGTTCTTGACATCAATCTTGACTGACTTTTCCATTATTCTCGATCTCCTTTTAATTAACTGTTGCTTTTATTCCTGCTTACTTAACAATTACCTTACCGTGGAACATATCCATCCCGCATGCGAAGTCGTATTCACCACTCTTGTCGGTTGGAATATCCACTGTGGTTACGGGCTGCTTGGTCAGATCCTTATCGACCCCCAGCCTAGAGAAAACCACGTGGGAAAGGCAGGCGGTGGAGTCCTTCATGTCGAAGTTGATCTTGCCCGGCATCCCCTTCTTCAAAACCACTGTTGATGGAGAATAGCCACCCTTAACGACCACCGTTGCCTCTTGGACTTGGCCGTTAACGCTCGCGTCGCCGGCTTGCTCGGTGTGCTTGCCGAAAAACCACCACAAGATCGCGATGATTAAAATGATTCCAATAATTAATGCTAACATCTGTCCCATTGTTTCCACCTCGTTAAAGTTTGGTTTACATCTGTAATTTCAATTATTACCCTACACCTATCGTTTACATATGTCAACACAAACTCATTAAAAAACAGCGAACCTTTTTTTTAGCCTTGTTCGCTGTTTTCTCACCTTATGGCTTTGGGAAATCCAACTTTGGATAATCCTTCAGCTCCGGTGCATCAGTTGTGTAGTCGTCAAAAGTGCTTTGATTATTATTCTCGCTCTTCAGACTAGTCTTTTTCTTCTTCTGCTGTTGCTTCAGGTTCTGCAGACTCTTCTTCAGATTGTAAGTGTACTTCTTCTTATCAACCTTCTTGAAGCCTGGCAGCTTGTAGAAGCGGAGCAGGTCGCCATTAACAACCTTGTCAGAAAGACCCAGGTCCGTCGTGACGTATTTCTGGATCTTGCTAAACTCAGCCTTCTGCTTAGCCGTGGCCTTGGTGATCTGCTTACCGTTCTTGGTGTAGAAGTATTCACCGTTGTACTTAGTGTACTTTGGCGTTACCCAATCACCATCACGGAATGGCACGATCTGGTTGCGGTCCGGTGACAGCAAGTCCTGACCAAACTGGATGTAGTTCTTGGAACTGATACCCAGCAGATCTTCCAGGGTCGGCAGGACGTCAATTTCCCCACCATAAGTGTGGTCAATGCCACCCTTGAGGCCCGGCATGTTGATCATGAACGGGACCTTCTGGAACATGGCCATGTCGTAGTTGGTCAGCTTCTTCTTGTGCAGGATCTGGGCAATCGCCGGCTGGTGGTTGTTAGAGATTCCGTAGTGGTCCCCGTACAGAATCAGGACACTGTTTTGCCGCAAGCCGGACTTGTCGAGGTAGTCCAGGAACTCACCCAGGGATTCATCCAGGTAGCGGGCCGTCTGGACGTACGGATCAACCGTGTCGTCCCCAGTCTTCCATGGTTCGATGTCCTTGTTCTGCTTATCCAGGATGTATGGATAGTGGTTCGTGACCGTGATGATCTTGGCATAGAACGGTTGTGGTAGCTGCTCGATGTAGTGGGCCGATTCCTTCATGAAGATCTTATCCTTCATCCCATAACCAGCATCGTAGTCCTTAGTCTTCGGGAAGTATTGCTTGCTGAAGAAGTACTGGTAGCCGAATGACTTGTAGGCGTTATCCCGGTTCCAGAAACTTGGCACGTCCCCGTGGAATGAGGCCGTCGTGTAACCCAGTTTCTGGTGAAGAAGGGCTGGCGCGGACTGGAAAGTATTGGTGGTCCCATCAGTTACCATCGCGGATCCTTCAGGCAACCCGAAAAGGGAGTTTTCCAGCATTGTCTCGGCATCAGCGGTCTTCCCTTGCCCAACCTGATGGAAGAAGTTATCAAAGGCCAGGGTATCGCTGGCGTGGTAAATTCTGTCCAGGTTCGGCATAACTTCCTGGCCATCCTGCTTGTAGTCAATCATGAACTGTTGGAGACTCTCCAAGTGGATAACAAAGATGTTCTTCCCCTTGGCAACCCCCTCATACTGAACATTTGGCCCGGCATAATTGTGATGGATGAAGTTCAGAACCGGCTTCAGCTGATCCTGGTTAGCCCGGGCCTTGACGACACTATTGTGGGTGGTCTTCACCCCGTCATAGATTGTGTAGGCCTGGAGCCCCAGGTACTTGACGATGTAGTTGTTATCGAAGGTCCGGGTCAACAGTTGCGACCGGTCTTTCTCGGCCATCCCTAGGTTAGCCCCGAACAGGACCAGGCCGAGCATCGTAATCGTCATCGCATAGCGAATCTTGAAGTAACGCATATCGACCCGAATAATATGGAACAACAGAATCAGTGCGAGGATAATTACGTCGGCATACACGAAAAAGTCCTCGGGCCGCATGATCCCCATCAGGCTCTTCCCTAAATTATTGGAAGCCGCCCCCGATCCCTTGATCACGTTAAAGGTGATGAAGTCGGAAAATTCACGATAGTATAAAATGTTTGAAAAGAGCCAGGTCGATAGCAAGGCGTTGATGATGATCATCAACCAATACGACAGCCGGCCCCGAAAGTACAGCGCAATTCCTAGAAAGACGAGGGCCCCTGGAATTGTATTAAACGCGAGCAGGAAGTGTTGCATGCTTCCCTTAACACCAAGGTTAAATTCATTTTGATATGCCCAATAGCTCTTGATACAGAACAAGAGCACCACGAGCAGAAAGAATCCGAGCTTGGTATTCAAGCCGCGTCGTAGCTTCTGCAACGCTGTTTTCATGTTTGTTCCTCCAGTAAAAAAGATCAATACCTACAATAATACAATATTAGCCGCGATAGCAATCATAATTAGTTCTTTTTTCAAAAAAGTTTAGAAATTTGATCCGTACCGACTGTAATCAGGCAAAAAACGTTTTTCCCCCAATCACCGTCTACTCCATAGTACTAAAAATGGGAGTGTGACAGAAGTCGTT
>CAMCCW010000119.1 GCA_945873395.1 uncultured Lactobacillus sp.
TACGTTCCAAGAAGCCATAGAAGTAGAAAGGCTGAGGAACAAGCCCCGAAGCAATCAGGGCAGTCAGTCCCGCGTTGGCACCCGGTAAGGGAATCACTGGAATTCCAGCCTGAACCGCGGCAGCAACCAGTTCCTTGCCTGGATCGGAAATGGACGGCATCCCGGCGTCACTACACTGGGCGATGTCCATTCCCGCTTGCAGTTTTTCCAGTAGCTCGGGAATCCGTTGCTCGGTGTTGTGCTCATGAAAGCTAATCTGCCGAGTATCAATCTCAAAATGGTTCAGGAGCTGCTGGGTATGCCGGGTATCCTCAGCCGCGATTAGGTCGACATCCCGCAGCGTCTTAATCGCCCGAAAGGTCATATCATCGAGGTTACCAATCGGGGTCGGTACCAGGTAGAGGTGACCGCTCTCCTGATTATTAAAACTACTAATCTGTTGCATCTCTTCACCTACTTTGCTTTGTCCGGATCATGTCTGAAGATGACGTCGGTACAGAAAGCACAGGACTCGCCCGGTGCCAAGCGCTTGCCGAAATACTCACTGCAGACATGGAATCCCTGTTGATAGAGTTCCTTAAGGTTCTGCCGGGAGCCGGAGAGCTTGGATTCGCCGTGCTGGTCCTTCATCTTCTTGATCACCCGCCGCAAGTGGTCGTTTTCAATGGACAATTCCGCATTCTGTTCCAGCAGCTCCGTAACTTGGGCCTGCAGCTGTTCCATGCTGTCGACCAGATCGTGGGTCTGCCTCGTTACCTGGGCAAAGCGATCATAAATATTCTCGTTTGATTGTTTTTCACTCATTATTTTGCCCCCACTGCACGCAATGTCTGCACAATTCGAATGGTCAGCTGCTCAACAATGTTTTGAAAATTGATGTTTTGGCCCAGCATATGCCGGATCTCCAGGGTCAACTGGCTGACCGCCAATAACTGCTGCATCGAGTACTGGCTAGACAGAGCCTGCATTTGTCCCTGCTCGTTAATAAAGTGCAGCCGTTCAGGATCTGTAACCCCGTTGGCCACCAGGAGGGCATCTCGCCAGATCAAAGTAATCAGGTCGAGCAGAACCTGCTGCTTTTCCCGGTCACTGGCTAGCTTAACCAGCTTAGTCTGGACCTCGACAAAGGCCAGCATCTGCCCCTGGCTGACGTTATTAAACCACTGGCAGACACCAGTAATGGCCTGCTTGAACCAGTCATCGCCGCACCACTCCTGAACCTCCTGCACAGAATCGGTCAGACCAACTGCAACGGTGCTTAGACCCTTGGGAATCTCCAATTTGTTCAGTTGCTCCAGTAGTTTTTCCCGATTAAGGGGTTGCATCTCAATGACCTGTGTCCGTGACCGAATTGTCGGCAGAACCGCGCTCTTATTCGTGGTCAGCATCAGGATGTAGACCCCAGGGCCAGGTTCCTCAATAAACTTCAACAGGCTATTTGCGGCCCCCGTAGTCATCTTATCGGCATCCTGGATGATGAAAAACTTCTGGCTACCCTCCATGGCACTCTTGGTAAATTCGGCCTTTAAGTGACGAATCTCGTCGACCTTGATCTGCCGCCCCTGAGCAGACGCCATCACAATATCGGGGTGGTTACCAGACAGGATTCGCTGACACTCCGCACAGGTCAGATCCGGCTCACCATTCTGTGGATGCAGGCAGAAGAGCCGCAGAGCCAGCCAACGTGCGATCTCCAGTTTACCAGAGCCAGTGGGCCCGACGAGGAGGTAGGCGTGGGCCAGCTCATGATTGTTAAGAATCCGCTTGAGCCGATCAATAATCTGTGGCTGAAGCTCTTCAGCCCGTTCTCGTGCTTCTTCTGCCAAATCAATCCCCCACTTGCTTAGAACTTAATAAAGTCGTCAACCGGTAGAACAAAGACTGTCGCCCCGCCGACCTTGACGTTGACTGGGAAGGCTGAGCCCCCTTCAACGTCCATGTGCATCTGCGAAGTAATGTATTGCTCGCGTGACTTAGCATTCTTTTTGATGACATCTAAGACATCCTGAACCCGTTCGTCTTGGATCCCGATCAGGAAGGTTGCGTTCCCTTCACGTAAGAATCCTCCGGTAGTGGAGAGCTGGGTCACTTGAATATTAGCAGCAGTGAATGCCTTCCGCAGGCGGCTGCTATCCTTTGCTTGAACAATGGCCACAATCATCTTCATTATAATCACCTCTGCAATTAGTTAAATAGTTCTGGGTAGCGGGCGTTGATCACCTTTTTCACATCAGCAACTACCTGGTCAAGGGGTTGACTGGCATCAATCAGTTTGATCCGGTCTGGATTAGCCTTCTGCAGGCGCAGGAAGGAGTGACGAACCAGGTGGTGGAAGGCCAGCTTCTCTTTATCTAGTCGGTTGACCTGATCAGACCGGTGTTCGGCAATTCGGCGCAAGCCAACTTCGGATGGAACGTCCAGATAAACCGTCAGTTCTGGCAGGAGACCATCAATAGCAAACTGATTCAGTTGCCAGATCTCCTTTTCCCCTAGGTGACGCCCCGCTCCTTGATAAGCAATTGAGCTATCAACGTAGCGGTCACACAGGATTACCTTATCATCCCGTAGCGCCGGAAGAATTTCGGAAACAATATGCTGACGACGGGCGGCCGCAAACAACAGGGCCTCTGTCCGGGCATCCATGTCGGTATTTTCTGAATTAAAGAGAACCCGTCTGATCTGCTCTGAGATATGGTTACCGCCGGGCTCGCGAGTATACATCACCCGGTCAGACCCCAGCTGTTCATCTAAAGCTGTCTTGATCTGGCGAATCACACTTGTCTTCCCGGCGCCATCGGGTCCCTCAAAAGAGATAAACTTTCCACTCATTCTTCCTTCGTTTCCTTTCTATCGGCTGACAATCCCCTGGTTAAGCTGACCATGAACGTGGTAGCGGCGCGCAATCCGGTACAGGTACAGGTACTTCTGCTCCTGCAGGTGGGCCCGGTCCTGAAGCTCGCTACTGACGTTGGCCTCATAGACCGCCCGTTCAGTCTCCTTAGCGTGGTCCCAGCTAGCCTTAGTATCATAGATAGTTGCCAGAAGCCGCTGGTTCCGCTTTTTCTCTACCTCGTGTTTTGGCTGACGTCTAAATAACATCTTCTACATCTCCGTTCGTCCTTGAACCGCTTTAAACAGGGTCATTTCGTCAGCGTAGTCAATGTCAGCTCCCACTGACAGACCATGTGCTAATCGGGTAACCTTGATGCCGGCTGGCTTGATCAGTTTGGCAAGGTAGCCGGCCGTCAGTTCACCGTCCGAGGAAGCGTTGGTAGCAATGATGACCTCTTTGACTTCATCACTTTTCTGCAGGCGCTTCAAGAGACTGGTGATATTGATATCCTCAGGGCCAGTTCCAGCAACAGGTGAAATAACCCCCTGTAAGACATGGTAGAGGCCATGATATTCATGCATCCGTTCCATCGCCATAATGTCTTGGGACTGCTCAACCACCAGGATTTTGGAACGGTCACGGGTCTTATCTCGACAGATTGGACACGGATCATCCTCAGTGATGTTGCCACAGATACTGCAGCTGTGGAGGTCCCGTTTAGCCGACAGTAAGGACTTAGCAAAGTTAGTTACGTCGTCCTCTTCCATTCCAAGCGTGTAGAAGGCCAACCGTGTCGCCGTCTTCTGGCCGATCCCCGGCAGTTTGGTGTAGCTTTCAATCAGCTTGGCAAGTGGTTCTGGGTACTGCATTGATTACATCATCCCCCGAGTGTACTTACCGAGGGTCTGTTGCGTTGCTTCATTGACCTTAGTCATCCCGTCGTTAATGGCGGCAACGACCAGGTCCTGGAGCATGTCAACATCATCCGGGTCTACAGCTTCCTTGTTGATCTTCAGGTCGACCAACTTATTGTCACCGGTAAAGGTGGCCGTCACCATGTCATCAGGGGCCTTGCCGATAAATTCCTGCTTAGCAAGTTCTTCATGCTCAGCCATCATTTTCTTTTGCATTGCCTTAGCTTGCTTCATCATTTGTTGCATAT
>CAMCCW010000120.1 GCA_945873395.1 uncultured Lactobacillus sp.
GCCAGCTTGTATGCCTTGTTCTGCTTATCAGTGAACCAGCCGGCACAGAAATAAACGGTCTTACTCTTCACAATGATCTCCTCTATGTATGCTTTACTATGCTTTTTATCATAGCAAATAAGTGAGCCATTTCGCAACCAAAATATTATCTACCACTTAACTAGTAAAGCCATTTAGGACTGATAAGGTATATAATCTTATTGATTACGCTTGCTTTTCAAAAGCCTAAACTGTTAATCGAAATATGATAAAGGAGATTTCTAAATTGATACGGCGACATATAGTTGAATTTGGCCTGACCATCCTCTTTCTGATGGGGGCCTTAATTGCAGTTTTAATGTGGTGGGCAGGAAATTACTCAACCACCGTGGCAACAGCCATGCTGATCCTGGTTCTTCTAGGAACCGCAGCCGGAACGCTGATTCCAAACATCTTATTAACTTGGCTGATTATCGGCCTGTCGACTATCGGGATTGCAATCCTGATGATGGGTTACGTTGTGATGACGATTCCAATCAAGATCGGCCTGCTGTTGGCCTTCCCAGTTTGCGCTAGCCTGAGTACGCTCAGCCGGTCGATCCTCTCTGGTTGGAGATGGATTGATCGCAACCGCGCTGAGGTCAATAGTTATGCTGAACACTACGATCAAATCACTAAATTGCAGACAAAGTACAACGCACAGAAGATTTATAAAAAGGCTCAGCGGTTTGTCATGGAGGATCAGGATGATAGCCGGTGGCTTAACACCACTGCAATTCATTGGTCACATAATCGGCAGATCCGGCAGTTTCATAAGCGTGCATATAACGAGATGCTGCGGGAAATTGCTAAGGTCCTGAAGACTGACCGGCTTCCCTCCGAGTCACTCTACTACATTGGCTGCGGAACATTCCTGATCATCTCGTTCAACTTGACTAAGCAGACCTATGATCACCGGAATGCTCTGACGCGTCAAGACTTGCAACAGCTAAAGATCGGTCAGGCAACACCACAGTTTAAGTGGGGTACCAAGTACATTAATAAAGACAACGCTGCCAGGTTTCCGGAGCTTAAGGAGATCATACGCCATATCGACCGCGATATGGAAACTGACCTAATAGTGGAATACATGAAGGGAGACAATGCAAATGGTTAATTGGTTTTTCTGGTTGGCAATGGCGATCACCCTTATTTTCTTCATCCTCGTCATGATTCTCTTCGTTCTCCAGTGGGTAATTTACTCGCGGGTTGAGAAAACAATGCTCCATTACGACAAGCAGATCTATTCAAAGGGAGATGATGACTAGTGGTACAAGAAGTACTGATGATTATCACATTGGTATCCATCTGGATTTCCCTCTTCATGTCGATTTTTACCCTGGGCGGGGCTACCGATTTCTGGCTCAAGCATAGTTTTAAAGTGATTAAGATCACTCCCCTGCCGCGCTACCCGATGATCACGATCGTCGTCCCCGCCCATAACAAGGAAGTCGTGATCGCCCAAACCACTCGGGCAATTCTTGATATGAACTATCCGGCAGACCGGGTGGAACTGCTCCTCTATGCGGACAACTGTGCGGATAAGACGGCCGATGAAATGCGGCGGGCACTTGCTGATCCGCGCTACCGCAGCCGCAATGTGAAAATCATTGAACGGACCGGATCCGGTGGCAAGGCTGGTGTCCTGAACGATGCCCTTAAAATAGCTCATGGCGATTACATCGGGGTCTACGATGCTGATGCAATGCCGGAAATCAATGCCCTCTATTTCCTGGTTCGGAAGGCACTGGAAAATCCAGAACGCTACGTTGCCGTCTTTGGGCGGAACAAGGCCCGGAATGCACAGCAGAATTTTCTGACTAAGTGCATTAACCAGGAGATCGTCGTTACCCAGCGGATCCAGCATTGCGCTATCTGGCACCTGTTCAGGATTGGCCGCATCCCCGGCACCAACTTCATCATTCAGCGTCAATTCGTCCAGGAGATTAGCGGCTGGCGCAATGGAGCCCTGACCGAGGATACTGATATTTCGTTTAAGATCATGCAGAGTGTGCCCTCGCCTATAATTCTGAGGCATTTCAGCAGGAGCCAGAACGACTGCACGACTATTACTTCCAGCGACTGCGCTGGGCGAAGGGAAACTACCAAGTGGTTATTCACAATTTCCGCCACCTGTTCGATCACAGCAACTGGCGGGTTAAGCTCGAAACCTTCTACTACTCCTGTACCTTCTTCTGGTTCAACGCTGCCATTGTCCTATCTGATATCATCTTTCTCGCTAACGTCGGCTTTATTATCGCGCGGTTCTTCAACCCTTCCCTGGTAATCCCGTTTACCTTTGGCGAGAGTAACATTCTGATTATGCAGGTACTATTGCTGAACTGGCTTTTAATGATTATTCTGTATACCCTTCAGATATCAATCGCAATGGCCACCCAGTTTGGTCAGGCAACGACTAGACAGATTTGGCTGGCACTGGCCTCCTACTTTACCTATTCCCAGCTCTTTATTGTGGTTTCCATTCATGCCGTAACTTCAGTCTGCCTGGATGCCTTGCTGGGACGCAATGGTAACGTTTGGGTTAAGACCAAGCGCTTCAATGACTAGTGGAAAGGAAAAGTTATGCGATTATCTAAATTTACATGGTTTCTGACGGCGCTGATAGCAATTATCTATACCGCCACCCTCATTGTTATTCGAATCGAGAATCCTCACCATATTCAGGCTGAGAGTTACCAGCGTTGGCGAGAAACATACATTATCAAACAATCCGCTAACCGGGCCTTTGTCAATACCAGCAATAATCGCGCCAAGCCCGTTGCCCTTTCCGAGGGTCAGGGGTATGGGCTCTACGTTACTGCCGCGGCCGGTCAGCATGGTTGGGCAAAGTCGCGTGATTTTGACCAGCTGCTGAATTACTACCTTGCTCATCGTGACTATGTCGGCAATCACCACCAGACTCCAACCTATCTGATGCAATGGCGCCAGTACCAAAAAAATGGTCACTGGGCTAGTGATATCAACAGCGCGACCGATGGGGACCTCTTCATCGCTATGGCGCTCCACCAGGCAGCACGGGTTTGGCCAAAGCGGGCTGGCTATTACCGGAATTTGGAACGGCACTTGACTAGCGATATTCTTGCTTATGAGTACAACCCGCATACTAGGTCCCTGACAGTAGGCGACTGGGCGACGAGCAAGTCAAAGTACTACCGCTTGATGCGGACATCAGACGTGGCTCCGACCTTCTTTGACACTTTCTATCAGTCCAGTCATGACCAGCGGTGGCGGAGTGTGAAGAATGGGATGCTCGACCACCTTGCGGACCTCAGTGCTCAGCACCGCACCGGGCTGGTTCCCGACTTTGCTTGGGTAACTGCGGACAGTGCTAAGCCCGTCAAGCCGTGGACGGTTGCCAGCAAGAACGATGGCAACTATTCCGCCAACGCCTGCCGGGTTCCCATGATGCTTGCAAACAGCAAAGATCCCCGGGCGCAGAAGACATTGACCCGCATGATGAAGTTCTTCAGTCAGCGGTCGTACGTAACGGCAGGCTATACCCTAGCCGGGAAGAAGCTGAATCATTACCAATCAGCCAGCTTTAGTGCCCCGATCTTTTTAGCGGTGAGCCGCAACCGTAACCACGGGTATGACAACTTGTTTGCCAGTCAGAAATTTATCTTTAGCAAGCCATTGCCAAAGGATAACTACTATGACGCTACGCTGACAACGATTGCTGCAATGGAAGGGATGAATTAATAATGAAAAAGAAAATAATGACGGTCTTCGGTACCCGGCCAGAGGCGATCAAAATGGCTCCGGTCGTCAAGCAATTAATTGCCGATGAGCAGACGACGCCAATCACCGTCGTAACTGGCCAACACCGGGAAATGCTCAAGCAGGTTTTAGACTTCTTCCAGATTAAACCGGATTATGACCTGGCCATCATGGAGAAAAGTCAAAGTCTTGAACAGATTACCAGTAAGGTTCTTCTAGGCCTAGCGCCAATCCTG
>CAMCCW010000121.1 GCA_945873395.1 uncultured Lactobacillus sp.
CTTGATATGTTGTTAGTTGCTTTGGCGTTAAATCAAACAAGTATGGTTTAATTAATTGTTGCTTCCGTCTTAACGTATCTGTTTTATTTTCGGGAAGCTTAAACATAGTCCAAACTTTATCTTCGTCTGAGAAATGAATTTCGTTTCTAAACCAGCGATGATACATGTTGTAATCATTGCGATTCATTTGAAAAATAATGTCATACCAGTACTTTGTTATTGGTATTGTCTTCCCATCTGCGTCAACATAGTAGAAGTGATCGCCATGCCTTTTAGTAGATTGATAACTTTCATGCCACATTTTTAATTGATAATTATATGGTTGATGAGTGTGATCTATAATCTGCTTAGGGGGCGGGCCAGGTGCCCAGTTGCGCTTGTAGTATGCTTCCTTAGTCATTTTTCAAACATGCCTTCGCATGATTCCAGTAGTTTTCTTACTCGTGTATCGGTGATGTTTTCTGCCTTGTATTTAGTCCGCCGGTCAGTAATAGTCCGGGTGTAGGTGTCCTTACCAAACTTCTGTGTATGGATAACCAGATCGCAGTTACCGTTAACGATGTTGTAGTACTTAGCCTTCAATGATGGCTTATGGTCAGACGTATTGGTCTGTTCATCAGTGATCTGTAATTCCCGACTGACATAGATAACGTTCATTGGCAGTGCCTTGAGATCCATAACAAATTGTTGCAACACACTGTTGAACATGGCATAGCCCTTTCCGTAAGGAATGTCGCTTAGCGCCTGAACATCGTTATCAATACAGATTGCCTGCTCAATCATGACGCAGATATCATCAATCACATCAATAATCACCGTTTGGAACGTGTTATCAGTTGACTGTAGTGCTGTGATAATCTCGTCTAACTGATCGATCACTGATTGTTTTAGTGAGCCATCCTTGGCCCGAATGTTACGAACCTGAATGCTAGGTGCTGAGCCTTGCTCACTGTTACCGTCCGTATTTAGTGACAATGGATGTGGGAAGAAACTAGCGAAGTAGCTTTTTCCCGACATCGTAGCGCCCCAGATAAAGAAGTTATGTGGTTGGGGTGTCGGATGTTGTGGTTTATCTTCCGGTAAAATTGACATTAGTGTTTTCTCCTCCTTTTAAGTTGGTACCAAGCCCAGCCGGGTGAATAGCCGTGCAGTTTGGCATAGGCTTGGAACTCCTTGAGTGTTGTTAACTGACCTGGTGTCTTATCAGCGATGTTGGCCATTACCTGATCATTAAGAATCTCGTTAACTAGCTGCTTACGTCTCTTAATGGCCTGATTCTCTTTGATCTCCTGCAGGTCAACATTGACAATCTTGTAGTCCTTCTTTTCGGGATCCAATCGGTGGCCACACAACGGGCAGCAATTATCCTGCATATCTTTCCGGTAGAAGATCCCGTAGCAGTACTGACATTGGCAGATTGCCGGACCATTATCCTTGTTGGATGCTTTTCGCTTATCTTTGGTCTTAATGGCTTCATTCCAGTCCCGATCATTGTTGGGAAGACCAAAGTTTAAGAAGTTATCTACATGATCAATGATGATCGCCGTCTTCCCTCTCCTTGGGTTGAGACACCGCATTGAGAACTGCAGGTACAGGGCCAGCGAACTGGTCGGTCGGGCCATGATCACACAGTCAACGTTTGGTAAATCAACGCCTTCCGTAAATAGATTGACGTTAACCAGAATCGTGAGCCGTTGATTCCGGAACTGTTCTACTAACTTGTCCCGGATCTTCTTATCAGTCTCACCATCGATTTCTTCGGCAGTAATGCCAGCTTCATGAAATTTATCGGTTACCTCTTTAGCGCTGGCAACTGAGTGACAATAAACTACTGCCTGCTTACCAGCTGCCAGGCGCTGGTATTGATCGACAATGTGGCCATAGATCTGATGGTTAATGGCTTCGTTCATACTGGCAGAACTGTAGTCGCCGTGTGCTTTACGTAACTTTGAACGGTCAATGTCGCCCAGCCCGTAATATTTGAACGGTGCTAAGAAACCGTTAGCTGTTAACCACTTAATTGATTTACCGACGATCAGATCATCAGCAATCTGGTCAAGCTGCTGGTGACCAGTCCGAATTGGTGTAGCAGTAAAGTACAACACATAAGCTTTAGGAAAAGCCTGTAAAATTCGTTGGTATGACCTGGCTAACGCGTGGTGAGCCTCATCAACTAGAATTAACTGAGGAGCTGGTAACTTATTAACCCGTCTGGTTAAGGTTTGAACCATCCCCATGACAGCTAGGTTCATATCAACGTTCTGAGCTTTGAATGTCTTCTCGGCTTGCTCCAGGACCTCTTTGCGGTGAATGATGAACATCACTCGGTTATTCTTCTGAGTGGTCCGTCGAGCGATCTCAGCCATGATAACTGTCTTACCAGTACGAGGTGGTTGCTGAACAATGATCCTTCGATTGCCTAACTTCATTGATTGATAGATGTTATCAATCGTTTCCTGCTGGTAATCTCTGAGCTGAAACATCACTTGATCACCGTGTTACGGTTAGGCTTTAAGTGCGCTCCTGGTACTTCCTCACCAGACTTAAGTGCCTTATAAATAGCCTTCTTGTCGGGTTTGGTCGTCGTTTCAGTGACCTTGAATTTGTCTGGCAGTTTTTCATCACTATCGATGATGGTTGAAGCCTTGAAGTTACGAGCGCTAAGCAGATGATTGTCTGTTGTCAGTCGCTTAATTCCAGCATCATCCAGAACATCAGTAATGTATTGCTTGATCCAGGCAAGCTTGTTCTTGCGGTAAGTGATCTCGTCTTCCCATGACTTCTTTTTGTCGGACATGAAGTCAATTTCAGACTTCAATTGGTCCGCCCAGGTTGCTAAGTTATCCAGTTTGCTCCTGCGATCATCTTGAATGGCATCAAGGGTATCTTTTAAGATCGTGGGATCAAGATCATCGCGAGATGCAAGCTCCTTGTAGTTGTCGTTAAGTTCGAATAGGTTCATTACTGTACCTCCTTGATCAGAGTGTCTAACCATTCAATTGTTGCTTTTAAATTCTGCCGCAACTCCTTGAGATACTTTACGTATCCTGTCGGATAGTTATCGCTACGGAACCGCCACAGCGCATTGGCATAGCTGTTAAGGTTCCGCTCCAGCATGACATGAATCATCTCAGTATGCTTATTCATAACTATTCCTTCCTCATCTTCCGAAATAGACCATCAGCAAAGCCAATGATGTCATCGGTCATCGAATTGGTTGGGATCTCACCATTCTGGAATTGCTGTTTAACGATTGAAGCGGCAATGGAATTCCGTTTCAGAAGCTTAACGACTTCAGCGGCCATTGCTCCTTCGTTGTTTCCAAGCGTGGACGCGTGGGAGCTATTGTCATCACACCACATTACTGTTACTCCTTCAGCACCATCACCAACTAGTTTTTTTACTTTGCTTGCTAATTCTTCTTGATTCATGCTTAGTCCTCCTTGTACAGCTCACGAGTCCCGGTGGCGAGTTCTTCTGCAGAGATCTTCAACAGGTTGGCGTAGTTCTCCAAATCGGCAGCGGCCTTCATTCGTTCATCGATAGTTACTGACCGCAGCCATTGAGCTGATAGTGCACTAATCACAGTTGTCTGGTCAGCTACCTTGTTATGAATTTGTTTTAATTCTTGAATTGTCATGTTACAATTACCTCGAAAATACTTTTATTTCTGGACACGACTGTTTGCGGCGGTCGTGTCCTTTTTGTTTTCTAATTCAATCGTGAATAGGTCATGCCAATCGATTTTGATTGGATTGAAAATATAGATAATCAGAAGCACAATGGCTCCGTCGTAGCTACCGATCATGGTGCAATACATGATCCAGGCACCCCAGATCATTGCAATTGCCTTACTCATTTTTCTCACTTCTTCCTGCCATGACGGCCTTTATAGTTCTGTCTAAACAACTTGTCACCGTTTTTCAGGTCGATGACTAACCCGATCAATAAACAACCAACAAT
>CAMCCW010000122.1 GCA_945873395.1 uncultured Lactobacillus sp.
CTTCAAGGCCCGGCAGCAAGATGAATATCACCGCTTCCTGGAAGACAGTCGTGCTTGTATCCAGCGGATGGTGGAAGGATTCCACCAACAAGACCTCGATACTATCAAGCGGGAAATTCGCTTCAACCGTCACTTGCTCAAGCAACTTGGGACTAATTCTGGTGTCGACATTGAAACACCAGTGCTGCACCGCCTCTGTCAGATTGCGGAACACTTCGGCGGTGCTGCCAAGACCTCTGGTGCTGGCGGTGGTGACTGCGGGATCGTCGCCATTGACCGGCGCGCTGATTTCAAGGCCGTTCTCAAGTCGTGGACCAAGGAGAAGATTGAGCAACTTCCCCTCTCCGTCCACTTCATCGACGACATCAAGTACACCGTGCAGGAACACCTGCCATTAATCTAATGAACATCAAGGGGCGATGACAATTTAGTTTGCCACAGCCCCTTTTTTAGGAGGATTAAAATAATGGAGTCACAACAAGCCCATCGCAAGGATGAGCACTTATCACTTGCCACCGCGACCTACCAACGTGCCCACCAACACCACTATTTCGATCAGGTCCGTCTGATCCATAATGCTCTTCCCGAAATAGCGGTTAAGGACGTCGACCACCATGTCCAGCTGGTGGATAGTCTCCAACTAGAATGGCCATTCTACCTGGAGGCAATGACTGGTGGCAGCAATCAGGCAGCCAAGATCAACCGGACCCTGGCTCAGCTCGCTAGCAAGCACCACCTGGCCATGGCAACGGGTTCGCTCAGTGTTGCCCTTAAGGAACCGGCAACTCAGTCCTCGTTCACCGTGGTCCGTGATGAAAACCCGGACGGTATCGTGATCGCTAACCTGGGAGCGGATGCCGGTCTGGATAAAGCCCGTGCTGCCATCGACATCCTTGGTGCGAATGCTTTAGAACTCCACCTCAATGCTGCCCAGGAACTGGTAATGCCAGAGGGCGACCGGGACTTCCATTGGCTGAACAACATCGCCAACCTAGTTGAAAAGCTTGATATCCCAGTTATTGTCAAGGAGGTTGGCTTTGGTATGAGTCAGGCCACCATTGAACGGCTCCAGAAGGCTGGGGTTAAAGTGATCAACGTCAGTGGTCGAGGAGGTACTAACTTTGCCATGATTGAAGACCGGCGTAACCACCAGCTCGACCTCGATGACCTAGCCACTTGGGGACAAGCCACTCCCGAATCCCTCCTCGAAGCTCGTGGAAGCAAAGCTACCATCATCGCATCTGGCGGGATTACCTGCCCACTCGATGTCGTCAAGGCTGGGGCTCTGGGCGCTCAAGCAGTCGGGGTTGCCGGCTACTTCCTCAACATCCTGATCCGCGACAGTGCTACTGCCCTGGACGAAGTGTTGACTGAGTGGCAGACGGAGCTTCCCCGGCTCCTCACTCTTCTCGGTTGCCACAGTTTTCGTGATTTACAAAAAGTCCCCTTCGTACTGATGGGAGATCTCTATAGCTACGCGCAACAGCGGCATTTAATCTAAAACTATAAAAATGAGCATCAATGCATGACGCACTGGTGCTCATTTTCGTTTCAGACTCTTATTATTTGGTCGTTCACTTTTACTTAACTTTGTGTTTCAAAACGCCTAATTTATCAGTCCTTCATTTAGTGATACATTGAACATGTAAGCAATAACTGAAATGGAGGATCAATAATCATGAAAAAATTAACCGATCACATTACTTTTCGTCACGGCGCAACACTAAACAACCGCCTCGTCCAGGCCCCAATGCTGACGAATAGTGGTAAAGATGAAATGGTCTCTCAAGACACCTTGGACTACTATGCTGCTCGCTCCCAGTCAGCCGGGATGGTCATCGTCGAGTACACGTCTGTCCGCAAGAACGGTGGGCCGTCCCGGAGCTGGGCCGATGACCGTGAACAACTAGCTATCTATGACGACCGCTTTAAGCCAGGAATGGCTAAGATCGCCAAGGCCTTGAAGAAGGATGGGAACAAGGCCATCCTGCAACTGGTTCACTCCGGTCGTGAAGCTAACTATGCCCATAAGCTTGGTCGGACGGCCGAAGTTCCTAGCAAGATGGACTTCCCATGGATCAACTATCCCCTGCATGAATTGACGGATGAAGAAGTTCACCAAGTGGTTAAGGACTTCGGGGCTGCTACTAAGCGGGCCATCGACTGTGGCTTCGATGGGGTCGAGATTCACGGGGCTAACCACTACCTGATCCAACAGTTCTTCTCTGCCTACTCCAACCACCGGACCGACAACTGGGGTGGCAACCTTGAGAAGCGGATGAACTTCCCACTAGCTATCGTCAAGGAAGTAATGTCCGTTGTCAAAGCGCACGCTCCTAAGGACTTCATCGTCGGTTACCGGATCAGTCCAGAAGAAATCCACCAGACGGTCGGCTATACCTGGCACGAATCAACCCAGTTGATCAAGGCCATCACCGATAACTACGACCTGGATTACATTCACCTTTCCCTGCCACAATACGACGCCAAGCCTCAGGATTCTGAGAAGACCTTTGCGGAACTGTTCCAACCTACGATTGGCACTGACGCTAAGGAAATCATCGTCGGCAACGTGATGTCAGAGGAAGATGCTGAAGAAGCCCTCAAACTGACCGACCTAGTTGCGATGGCCCGGGCAACCCTGATCGACCCAGAGATAGGACTGAAGATCAGCCAAGGCCGCGGGGATGAAATCGTTCGTGAGATCTCGCCTGAACAGGTTAAAAAGTCCCACCTGACCCCTGGATTAGTCAACCTCTTCTCCGATCCACAGATGGAACCGCACCTGCCTGGCCGTGAATCCATTTACGCCCTCCACGAGAATGGTAGCCTGAATAAGGATGTCTTGAAGAACGGGACCAGTTCATCATTCAACCTTGATAAGTTCAAGAAATAATCAGTTAACTAAATAATCCCCGAAGCTACGTACCCAGCTTCGGGGATTTTTCTATCTTGCTACTATTTTAGCGAAAGTTGTTGATCAATGTTGCGGATTAATGTCATAGTCAGCTGATCTAATTTGGCACGTGGGTTAACCACCCATCCCATCGCAAACTGGTCATTAATAATGTGACTGAGGTCAATCTTGGGAAGGCGCGCAAACTGTGGGGTAGTAGAATGGCGAGCCTGCCAATCACGTCCCAGGCAGACAGCATCTAATTGATTAATCACCGTGGCCATCGCCCAGGCATCGTCCAGGCGAATAATGGTCTCAAGGGGACCGCAAAGAAACTGAAGGTGCTGAAAGAGTTGATCATTATATGGGTCGTTGAACAGAGCAAACCTCTGCTTGCGCAGGTCCTCTTTGGTTATCCGTGGCAACTTTAGGAGGGGATTATGGTCATTGACAATCAGGCTGATGTGTCCGTCATGAACCCGAATGAACTTTAACCCTGCCAGGTCTTTCTGGTGTTCCTTATCAATCGCAATAAATCCAGCACTGATCTCCTGGCGCCGGACCTGCTCGATAATCACCGGACTACTTTCTCGTCTAATTGAAAGAGTGACACCTGCGCGGTAAGTCTTGAGGAATTCCGTCAGCATCGGCTTGAGAAAAGTATTAGTATAGGCCAACTTAATTGTATGTGTGGCCGGCATGCGCCCCAACCGGCTCGCCTGATCGACAAGGTCTACCCGCGCCAGCATCGTTTTCTTAATGTACGGAAGCAGTTCGCGACCCTGACTGGTCAGTTTGGTCCCCTGGTGACTGCGGTCAAACAGCTGGACTCCCAACTCACTTTCTAGCTGTGAGATTGCTTGGCTGAGTCCCGACTTGGAGATGTGAAGGAAGTCAGCAGTCTCCTGCAGAGTATGGTGGTTCACCAGTTCAGTAACATATAAGAGTTGTTCATAGGTAAGCAGTCAATAACCATACGTCTAGGCAATCCCGTTGCAGCCTCCTATACTAA
>CAMCCW010000123.1 GCA_945873395.1 uncultured Lactobacillus sp.
GCTGTCAAGTTTTGCTCCTTGACAGCTTGTGAAAAATAACTTTGGTCTAGCTAAATCATGTCATGTTTTTGAAACACAACAGTTAAATACTATAGACGTTTTGTAATCATTTTGCAAGGCATAAGTGAAAATTAATCCATATAATCAAATACAATACTCAAGGACTTGAGCTGACTGATCGCCAATATCATCATAGTGTAGAACTAATGACTGAACAACTTCAAAGCCGTTCTTCACGTATAGCTTCTTGGAGGGGACATTTTCCGCCAACACATCCAGGTGAATGGCCTTCTTCCCCTCCTGCTCAGCTTGTTTAATAATCGCCTGCAGAAGCTCATTGGAAATCCCCGTTCGCCGGTATTCAGGATGGACACCATATAAGTGAAGAATCCCAATTTCATTATCAGTAAACTGGTGTGGCCATTCGACCTGGGAATATTCCTCACCAGTTGTCAGGACTCCACCAGCCACTACCCGCTGGTCTTTTAAGCCGATCATTACCGTTGCATCTTCGATCATCTGCCGGAGACCATTGACACTTGGATATTCACCCCATGTCCAATCGGCACCATACTTATCGAGGGGCTGATGGTCACAAATTGCCTTATAAAGTGACGCTACCCCTTTAATATCGGCTGGTTGGGCCACCCTTATTTCGTCCAATACCACTATTATCCACTTCTTTCATAAAGTTACTAACACCTTGACCATTCCCCTGCTATAATGGAGACGCAACGGGCCATTAGTTCAGTTGGGAGAATGTCTGCTTCGCATGCAGGAGGTCGCGAGTTCGAATCTCGCATGGTCCATCATATCTATTAAATCGCCAAGAGGTAACATCTCCTGGCGATTTTTTAGTTAAAGAATTGGGCCTTGATTTCATTAAAGTTAACGATTGGTGTTGGTGTATCACTATGCTGGGCAATGGACTTCTCCATCCAGAGCATATCGTACCACTTATCAAATTTGTAGACGTTCTTATAAAAGCGCCCTGCCAGTTTATAGCCATAGGCCTCATGAAACTTGGGGCTCGCCAAGGTCAGGTATTGATCAGGCTGATCGTCATGTGGGTAAACAATATGAGCAGTCATGTTGACCACCTTCATTTCCCGGCAGATTTTCTCAAGCATGTCATATAATCTCGTGCCGACATGTTTTCCCCGGCATTCACGGTCGACATAGATGGACGTCTCCACAGTCCATTGGTATGCGTAACGTGGATTAGCCGGGCTAACGTACGCAAAGCCGACAACCTGGTCATCCAGCGTTGCGACCAGGTACGGGAAGCGCTGCTGGGTCTTCTTGATCCGTTCCGTCAGGTCAGCAATTGATGGAATAGCTACCTCACAGGTGATCGCCGTGTTTTCCACATAATATCCATAGATTCGTTGAATTGCGGCAGCATCGCTTGGCTGGGCCAGCCGCAGTACCACTTCAGTCATTGTCATCCCTCCTTTTTATCTGTTAGTCTCCATTATTATAACGAGATTTAGCTAGTCGGAACCATTCTAATTGCCGGTTCTTAGTTAAAATTTTATGATAGGAGTAACAAATCTTGAAAGGATGACTATTATGCAAAACGCTTACCTTATTCACGGCACCTCAACCCGTGACGACGACTGGTTCCCCTGGCTAGAAAAGGCTTGCGCACCAGGAATCAAACTCGACCGTATCTTCCTCCCCAATCCCTTTGCACCGCAAGCAGACGAATGGAACGATGCCGTTGACCAGCAAGTTCCTGCTAGTGACGGCCTAACCCTGGTCGCTCACAGTCTGGGGTGTATCACTGCCCTCCGCTTTGTTGCCCGTCATCAAGTACACGATGTTCGCCTGCTACTGGTTGGGGCTTTTGATCAAGGGCTACCGACCTACCCCGAACTCAATAATTTTATGATGCCCACTCCGGATTACCAGCAGATTACTCCTAAGGTTTCCAAAGCCACCGTCATCACAGCCAAGGATGACCCGATTGCTCCCTACCGCAACAGTATTAGCGTTGCCCACCAGTTAAATGCCAAACTGATTGTTCAGCCCACCGGTGGTCACTTTTTAACTAGTGATGGCTACAGCGAATTCCCCCTGGTCCTCAAGGAACTCCAACGCCTAACCAAATAAAAAAGAGGATCTAGATCAGATCCTCTTTTTTATTTATAGATCATTGCTCCGTGGCTTGTCGGTCATCTTAAACGTCAGGATGATTCCAATGATAACCAGCACCAGGGTAAAGTATATCCCATAGTGAACACCATTAGTAAACCGAACGGCTGAACTTCCCGTAGCCGCATTTCGACCCAATTCCAAGAAGCTAGTAGCCAGGGCCGTGGCCAGGGCGCCAACAATCTGTTGCATTGTATTCAAAATGGTACTACCATCGGCTGATTCCATCCCAGACAAAGAATTCAGGGCGCTAGTCTGTGAAGGCGACATCGCCAAAGGACACCCAATCATCAGGATGACATGGGCGGTGATTACATAGGCGATTGATGAATGATCGCTAGTCAAAGCTAACATTCCGGCACCAACGAGGGCAATGAAGAAACCGAGCATTGCCGGCTTCTTAGCACCAACACTATCGTACATTCGTCCAGCAACTGCTGAGGTCAGGGCATTAATTATCCCACCCGGCAGCATAATAATCCCGGTCAGGGCTACTGGCAGCAACAACCCGTTTTGGATGTACATTGGTAACAGATACATTGCAGAAAGGATAATCCCAAAGTCTAACATCACCAGGGTTGATCCAATAGCAAAGGACCGTGTCTTAAATACCCGCAGGTTAAGGATCGGCGTTTCCAGATGGAGCTGCCGGTGAATGTAAAGTGCCAACACAATGATTCCAATAACCAGTGAAGTCAGGACAGATACTGATAGCCAACCATCACGACTAGCTAGACTGGCACCAATTACCAACCCTGAACAACCGACTGCAGATTCAATAATTGATAAAACATCAACATGTGGTCGGGTAATCTTTCCTACATTTTCCAATGAGGTAATCGCAAAAAGTAATGCGATCACCAAGAACGGAATAAAGCACCAGAAGATCCAGTTCCACGATAACTTAGCTAAAATCAATCCGGTCAGCGTTGGCCCAATCGCTGGAGCAAACATAATGACTAGGGCGCATACCCCCATCACGGCCCCAATTTTCTGTGGTGGGAAAATCTGCATAACCACCGCAAACATCAGGGGAAGGATCAGTCCAGTCCCAATCCCCTGAATCATCCGACCAATTAAAAGGATCGGAAAGTTTACCGCCATGGCAGAGATTGCTGCCCCAATAATAAAGTCAACTAGGGCAAAGATGATAATCTGCCGTGTGGTAAACCACTTCGAAATTAAACTCGACAGGGGTAGAACAATCCCGATGATCAGCATATAGCCCGTCACCAGCCATTGAATGGTTGCTGTATTGACATGAAAGGCCAAAGTTAGCTTAGGTAGAGCGATGTTCAAGGAAGTCTCACTAAACATTCCCACAAAAGCCCCTAGTAACATACTAACCATGGCAAGTTTGGGATGACGGACTTGCCGTACCCGCGCTTCATTACTCATACTAAAAAATCACTCCTCTAATTAATTCTCTGATTACACAATTGGTTACTTTATCAAAGATAATTAATTTTCGTAAGTGATTTTTATTAGTATTGTTTTTCTTAAGTATATAGCTTAATAATATTAAGCCAATTTTACTAAATAACTTTGTTTCCCTTCCTTTTTCCTATATCAAAATTCCCTTTAGTAAGAAACTGCAGCAATAACGCCCAAATAAGTTATTATTGATTGTTTACTATGACGACAAAGAGAAAAATTGGTTCTATGATATTCGGTAAGGATAAGATAAATTCTTGTTCTTACCGTTTTTT
>CAMCCW010000124.1 GCA_945873395.1 uncultured Lactobacillus sp.
AAACGGTAAAGATAAGAAATTCATCTTATCCTTACCGAATATCATAGAACCGATATTGAAAGCGTGGATTCTAGGAGGCATTTTTAGCAAAAAAGAGACCTTGCCATGGCGGGAAATCGCTATGGTAAGGTCAAATGTTTTGTAAAGTGTAAAGGGGTGTTTCTAGTGAATGGGGAGTCAATCATTCACGTAAGCCCTTTGGTGAAATGAGCTTCTGCACGCCACCCAATACTAAGTCGCAGACAATTGCCATCAAGGCAGTTGGCAGGGCCCCAGCAAGAATGATGGCCCCACCATTGGTAGCGTTGGTCCCACGGATAATGATGTCCCCAAGACCACCGGCCCCAATGAAGGCTCCAATGGCCGTGACTCCGATGGCGACAACCAGGGCGTTACGGATACCGGCCATGATCACTGACACGGAGAGCGGAATTTCAATCATCCATAGCTGCTGCCACTTGGTCATCCCCATTCCTTTACTGGCGTCGAGGACAGCGGGGCTGGTGTTCCGCAGTCCGGTGTACGTGTTTTGAATAATTGGCAGTAAGGAATACAGGAAGATCGTCGTAATAACGGTCTGGTCACCTAAACCCAAGCCCAGCATCAGAATCGACAGCATGGCCAGCGAGGGGATGGTCTGAATTAGGTTGGCGACTTGGATGACGGGGTTACTGAGCCGGCGGTAGTGGGCAATTAGGGCCCCAATCGGAATTCCAATGATAGCGGCTAGCAGAACCCCTTCAATGGAGATCAGAAAGTGTTGGTTAAACTTACCGAGAATATACATCCCATTGTGTTGGAAGTAATAGAAAAACTGTTGCCAAAGTCCAAGGTCCTTCATTAATCTCACCTCCGGTCGAAGTAATGATGCTGCTTCAAGAAGTTATGGGCAACGGTGGCTGGTTCCAGCAACTGGTCATCGACTTCATAATTTAAGGTTTGCATAGTCTTCAAATTAATTTGCCCGTCTAATTTATGGATAGTTGGGGTCAGTTGCGGGTACTTCTTCAGAATTGATTTGTTAGCAACCGCGGCCGCTTCGTATGGTGGGAAGAATTGACGGTCATCTTTAAGAACCTTCAAGTGGTAACTCTTAATCCGGCCATCAGTGGAATAACCCAGAATTGTCTGCATCTTGCCTTGTTGTGCGGCATCGTAAACCAGACCGATCTGCATCGGATAGACCCGCTTGAAGTCGAAACCATAGGCCTGCTTGAAATCTTTGTAACCGTCGCCCTTACGGTTCATCCACGAACTGTCGACCCCGGCATTCCAGTCCTTGGCGTAGGGCGCCATTGAACTAACAGTATTTAGGTTATATTTTTTCGCCTGTTCCTGGGTAACCATAAAGGCGTATGTGTCAGCAAAACCATAAGTTGGGAACCGCACTTCGTCATAACGTTTCAACAGGAGACGGTCGACTGTCCGGGTAGCCTTCTTTGGATCCTTCTCCGGCTTTTCACCAAGGGTCCCCGTCAGGTCTGTACCGGTATAACTGGTGGCCATGATATCGGCATTGTTCCGCTGTAAGGCCTTATGACAAACAGTAGATGAACCCAGGTTACCGATAATCTTTACCTTGAGCCCCGTGTCGTGTTCAATCAATTGGGCAAGAATATTAGCCACAATCTGGGATTCGGTTGAACTGACACAGGCGATCCTGACAGTACCAGTCTCCTTTTGAGAACTGGCTTTCCGACCACAGGCGCTTAGTGAGAAGACGGCCAGGATGGTCATGAAAATGGTCAATAGACGATGCTTCTTCATTACTCTTCACCTCCGTCTCTCAGATTTACGGGGGTTAGCTTCTGCTCTAGCCGACCAAGTAAAAAGTCGGTCAATAGGGCTAATAGGCTGACGGGGATGGTCCCACCAATAATTAGGTCCGGTTGGTAAAGGTTCAGACCGTTGAAAATAAAGTCACCCAAACCGCCGGCACCGATGTAGGAAGCCAGGGTGGCCCAGGCAATGAGGTAGACCGCTGACAAACGGATACCGGCCATGATGACCGGCATGGCTTGGGGCAGTGATACCTCAAGCATGATCTGCCGGCTGGTCATTCCCATCCCCTTGGCACTATCGATTAGGCTCGGATCCACACCGTCCATACCAATGCAGGTGTTACGCAGGATCGGCAGCAAGGAGTAAATGAAAAGAGCAACAATTGCGGGGAACTTCCCGATCCCAAAAATCGGGATCATCAGGGCCAAAAGCGCCAGCGATGGGACGGTCTGCAGCATACTACAGATCCCAATCACAACTTTCGAGGTGCGTGGGAAACGGGTCAGGGCAATGCCCAGCGGGACCGCCACGATAATCCCCAGCCCTAGGGCAATCAGTGAAATGTAGAGCTGCTCCCAGGTTTTGAGTAGGAGGTCAGAGCCGTACTCATTCAGAAAGTTCATCATGGTGATCACTCCCCTCAGCTTGTGCGTCCGGTTTACCCCAAACTTGTTCGTATAACAGGGTTGCTAGTGATGACCGGGTGATAATGCCGACGACCCGGTTATCGTGATCGACTACTGGCATGTACTTAAGGTGCCGTTTGATAATGGTTTGGTAGGTGTTCTTCAGTAGTTCGTCTTCATAGACGGACCGCGGTGAGGTCATCATGCAATCACGAACAGGGAGCTTTAAGTTATGATGAGCGATTATCTGACTAATATCGAGTTCCCCAATCAGGTGATTCTGATCATCGACCACAATCAGGGAGTCAATGTGGTGGTCGTTCATTTTGACCAGCGCTTCGTTCAGGGAAACGTCGGCGGTTGTTGAGATCGGGTTCTTGACCATGATGGAACTGGCGGTTGCCAGCATGATCTTGACCTCATTCATCCGGTCAGGACCAATCAGTTCTTCGACAAAATCATTAGCCGGGGCCTTTAAGATCTCGGCCGGAGAGGCTGATTGGATAATGTGACCATTGTCAAAGATGACGATTCGCGAGGCCAGGCGCAGGGCTTCATCCATATCGTGGGTGACCATGATGATGGTCTTCTTCATGTCGTTTTGCAGGTAGTGAACGAGATCCTGCAGTTTTTCACGGGTTAGTGGATCTAGGGCGCCAAAGGGTTCATCCATCAGGATTACCTTTTGGTCGGCCGCCAGAGCTCGGATAACCCCGATCCGCTGTTGCTGCCCACCGGAGATCTCGTGAGGGTAGCGGGATAGGAAGTCTTCGGGCAGTTCGACCAGCTTGATCAGTTCACGCGCCCGTTTCTCCTGTTTTTCCTTAGGCCACTTTAATAGTCGCGGAACCAAGCAGATGTTTTCCTCTAGGGTCATGTGGGGGATGAGCCCAATACTTTGAATGACGTAGCCGATATGACGCCGCAGTTCAATTGGATCTAGATTAGCGACGTTTTGTCCATCAAATTTGACGACACCCGTGCTGGGATCGAGCATCCGGTTAATCATCCGCATTGCCGTTGTTTTCCCACCACCAGAAGTACCAATGAAACATACAAAGTCACCGGGCATGACCTTTAGATTGAAATCAACAAGGGCCTGTTTGCCGTTAGGGTAAGTTTTACCAACGTGATCGAATTCAACGATCGGCTTTGCTTGAGCCATATCACTACCTCCTTCTTATTTAATTAACATATTCTATTTTTATTCTAAAAAATTTCTAATCTTTGTACAAGAACACAAATACATTTTCGTATAGTATTAAGACAATTATTATTCATTAAATCTAATATTGTAGAATAAAAATATGCTATCAGTAGATAAATGAGCATAAATATGTAATGGAAGGAGTGATTAGTAAATACAATAAAATTAATATTTGCTTTCTGGCCCCGAAAATATACTTAATGCCAAGTCTTTGCAGCATTTCAACAATCGAAAGAAGC
>CAMCCW010000125.1 GCA_945873395.1 uncultured Lactobacillus sp.
AAGCCAACGTTCCAGCTGGCTACGAATCCAAGGTGGATGGCGACGTGATCATCAACACGCACGCACCATTGACGACCAAGGTAACTGTTACCAAGGTTTGGAATGATGCTGATAATAAAGATGGTCTGCGTCCAGCTAGCGTCACGATTAACTTGCTCGCTAACGGACAGGTTATCCGGACGGTAGAACTCAACGCTACCAACGACTGGCAGGCTGAGTTTGATGACTTGATGATGTACAGTCACCAAGGTCAGCAGATTGTTTACACGGTTGAAGAAGCCAATGTTCCAGCCGGCTACCAGAGTGCAGTCAGCCAAGATGGGCTGAACTTCACCGTGACAAATACGCACCAGCCAACAACGCCGGATCAACCAACGAAACCGACTGAGCCAACAACACCAGTTACGCCGGAACAACCAGATCAGCCAACGAAGCCAACTGAACCGACGACTCCAGTCACACCGGAGCAGCCGAGTCAGCCGACAACGCCGACTGAACCAACGACGCCGGTAACGCCAGGTCAACCAGTTCAACCGGAGACACCGGTTGTTCCTGGTCAACCAAACGTACCCGGTCAGCCAGCTCAACCGAGCCAACCAGCTAGTCAAGGACAGCCACGGCTACCGCAAACCGGTAACCATGATGGCTTTGCTCTCGTGGCCCTTGGCTTGGTATTATTGAGCATGACAATCTACGTTGGTAAGCAACGTGACTAATCTTAAGGGGTTGCTAAAACTCCTTATCCAATTAAGAATCGTTTGGAATTTTCGTTAAAAATTCTGAACGATTCTTTTCTTTTTTCACTAGAGTGCGCTTTTTTTCAGTGAACGTTAAATAATTAATTTTATCAAAACAATGGCGAAAAGACAGGATATAATTAAATATATATGATATTGGTACTAATCAATACACAGCTTAAATAGGGATTTTCTATATTTTGGGAGAAATAATATGAAGAAAGTACTATTAGCGTCGGCTGTGGTGCTGGCGGGAATGCTCATTTCCGGCGCATCAGTTGAAACGGTAAGAGCGGACGGCGCTATTCATTATGTAGCATCGGGCAAAAATATGAATTACAAGCTGGCAAGCCAAGCAACCAAGCTTGATAAGGGCAACACCAGTCCGGAGAACACCGCGGCAGTTGTTTTCTACTACGCCGGTGTGCAGAATAATCAGAAGTACGTTGCCAAGCTGAAGAACAATACCCAGGGTCTCACGGTCAACCTGCTGGATATTAACCAGGTCAAGAATGCGGGGATCAAAGGCAAGACGCCGAAGAATGCTGAGGTGTTATACCAGCTGAAGGTTGATGGTCTGGGGACCGCTTATTACACGATTGCCAACAATAAGTTCTACGTTGTCAATAAGCATAAGCAATTTAGCAAGAAGGGTGTTTCCTTTGCTAAGATGGTTAACCTGGCCAACAAGAACAATGCTGGGGATGTGCTTACTAAGTTAGCGGGCACGGCCAACGTTCAGGATCAACGGGGTGCTAATGGTAATAGTGCAACTAATAACAGCAATAATACAACTAATAATAACAGTGCTAACCAGTCGGCCAACAACCAGGGCGCGGGGGCTAATAGCAGTTCCGAAGAGCCTCAGCAAAAGGCCCTTGATGCCATCAATGCTGATCCAAACGTTGATCCAGAATTGAAGCGGCGGATGAACCTGCCACCGGACGACCCAGACTATATCCAGGCAACGCACGATCCGGAGAGCTGGCGTTAACTAAGGGGCGAACCAGAATAGGGGATTACTGGCCCGCTCACGAGTACTAATATCATAAAAAAAGCGTGAACCACTGAAAATCGGTGATTCACGCTTTTGCTTTCTCTAATGTTGTTAGCTTTCTTCCTGCAGCTGGGCAATCTTGTCGTAGGCGGGGGCTAGCAGTTTCTCGACTTGCTTGAAGAGCGGCAGGTACTTCTGGTAAACCGCGACTGCATCGGAATTCGGCAGGTAGGAGTGGACCTCCCCGACAAAATCCGTTACCACGTTGAGCTGATTGACCATCCCCAGGCTCTTCATCGCCATGGTAATCGCACCCAGGCAGCCGGATTCGAATGATTCGGGGATGTCGACCCGGCAGTCCAAGACATCGGCCAGCATCTGCCGCCAGACTAGGGACCGGGCAAAACCACCAGTGGCCGTCACACTCAGCGGCTTGCCGACCAGGTCACTGACGGCGTCGAAAACGGTGGCGATGTTCATGCAGATGCCTTCCATCACCGCCCGCAGCATATCCGCCCGGGTATGGAGTTCGGAAAGACCGAAGAAGGAACCACGGGCGTTGGCATTCCAGAGGGGTGCGCGCTCACCGCCGAGGAAGGGGTGGAAGATCAGCCCGTGCGCTCCGGCAGGAACCCCTTCAATCGCATGGTTAGCGAGGGCGTAGCGGTCAGTCAACTCGTTTTCGACTGCACCTTCATCCACGAGGTGCTCCACCGCCCATTGGTAGACGTCGCCACCGTTATTCAACGGTCCACCGATGACCCAGAGATTATTATCGACGGCATAGCAGAAGAGTCGTTGTTGCGGATCGGTTACCGGATGGTCGGTGACTACTCGTACTCCGGCTGAGGTCCCGATGGTGATGGCAACCTCATGCGAGTTGATGGCTCCCACCCCGAGATTGGAGAGGGCGCCGTCGAAAGCTCCGTAAATAAAGGGAGTGTCGGCGGGGATCCCCATCTTCTCTTGAGCAGCCCTCGAGAGACCCGTTTCCTGGGTGGTGCCAGGTACAATGGTGGGCAGCTGTTCTCGCTTGACCTGGGCCAGCTTAAGGATCCGGTCGTCCCAGTCCCGGGAGTGAATATTCATCATCCCGGTGCAGGAGGCCACTGAAACGTCGAGCTTGAATACTCCGAAGAATTGGTGGAAGAGATACGCCTTCAAATCCCCGTAGTACGAAGTCTGGGCGACCTTCGCGGGCTGGGCCCGGTGAAGCCACATGATCTTCGTCAATGGTGACATTGGGTGCACCGGGGTCCCGGTCCGCTGGTAGACGTGCTTTCCCAAAGGCGAGCGTTTGAGCCGGCGGGCGACCTTGATGGCCCGGGTATCGGCCCAGGTGATGAAGCGGGAGAGGGGGCGGAAATTCTTGTCCAACATGATGACCGACTGGTTGGCACTGGAAAAAGCGATGGCGAGCAAGCGGCCGTTTTGTAGGTCCGCCTTGGCTGCCGCATCGTGGATGGTCGTCTCCACGGCATCGAGGATTGTAGCAGGGTCCTGTTCAGCCATGCCCTGACTATTGCGGTAGAGGGCGTACTGCTTACGGAAGTGACCGAGAACGGTCGCGTGTTCATCGTAAAGAACGGCCTTAGTGGCGGTGGTGCCGACGTCGACACCGATTAAGTAGTTCATTGGCATTTCTCCTTTTGTCCTTAGTAACTGACGGTAATATATTATTTCTCCAGCCCCAAGTCAACCAATCTGCCACCGATATAAAGAGAATATAAAAATTCCCGACCAGCCGTGTACTCGTCGGGAATTTACTATCTAAATATTAGAGATTTTCATCGGTCTTGAAGTTCAGCTCACAGTAGTCGGTCATCTTGGTGATCAACTCCAGGGCCAGCTTCTTGTAGGCGTTTAGGGTATCGATTGCGTAACCGTTGCTCTGCATGGTCAGGTAAGAATCCCGGCTCTCGCCCCGCATCGTCTTGATTGCCTGATCAGTCTCGGCAATCATCTTGATAGCGGCACTGTTCCGTTCCTTCTGGACATCTCGCAGGAGGGGCAGGAAGTCGTGCAGGTGACTGTCGACGAGGACGCTGGCGTGCTTGAAGATCCAGTAGGCGGA
>CAMCCW010000126.1 GCA_945873395.1 uncultured Lactobacillus sp.
CCATTGGTGGGAACATATCGTCGCGGTAGTGTTCCCAGTGACCAGAAGTCTTGTAGGCATCCAGGTTCATCAGAACTGGGGTGTAAACGTGCTTGTAGTCATCGGCAACTTCCCGGTCGATGATGTAACGTTCAATGGTCCGACGAATCGTGGCACCCTTTGGCATCCAATATGGCAGCCCGGCGCCGACCTTTGGATCAACGAAGAAGAGGTCGAGTTGGTTACCGATTACCCGGTGGTCGCGTTCACGAGCTTCTTGCCGCTTCTTCAGGTCATCAGCCAGGGCATCCTTCTTGTAGAAGACGGTCCCGTAGATCCGTTGGAGCATTGGGTTGGATGACATACCCTTCCAGTAAGCACCGGCAACGGACAGGAGCTTGAGGTTCTTAACAACATCACCGTAAACCAAGATGTCTTGGTCAGCGATTGCCATGGTGTCGCCAAGCTTGTACATGGCAACCTTACCGTCCTTAGCGTTTTCGTTGATCAGTTCAGTGGAGAACTTGTCGTCTTTAACACCGGCCAGGGCGTCGTCAACAGCAACTTCGGCAAATTCAACCTTAGCGTCGTTCTTGGCCATTCCCTTGATAACATCTTCCAGTGCTGGTAATTCGTCAGCGGAAACTTGTTGGTTATCCTTGTCGGAATCAACGTGGAAACCATCGTCGTCCGCAACGGCTTCCCCAAGACGAATACCCTTGAATTCTTGTTGTAAAGCGGCCTTAAGCATCAAAGCAGATAACTTGCGGAGTGCTTGTAAACCTTCTTCTGAGTCCCGGTCGATCTTTTTAACGGATCCATCAGGGGACATAACTGCGACTTGAGCCATAATGATCTCTCCCTTATAAAAAATTAAAAACGTCCCTAACGCCTACTATTCTGTAAGCGTTAGGGACGTTAATTATCATCAATTAGCGTGGTTCCACCCATGTTCAGGAATATTAAAATTCCTCTCTATGGTGTGGTAACGGACACGACCCGACCGGCCTTATCTCGGCCAGTAGTCTAAAAAGGTGGTATCAATGTGATGAATCACTCCAACGGTGCTTCCAGCCATGGCACCGACTCCCTGGTAGGAGGTCATCACTTGACATATCCTTCGATTGCCTATGATTATAGCACGGTCGAAAAACTTAGCAACCCTTTTTTATTAATTTCTTTGCGTGGATGGCTGAGCTGGTTGCTGCTGACTACCGCTCTGTTCCCCGGAGTGGTTGCCTTGCGGCTGGCTTGGTTCATTTGTTGGTCGTTGCTGGTTAGTATTATTGGACGACTGATTATTGTTGGAAGCCGGCTGCTGGTTGTTACTTTGAGCTGGCTGGTTGTTGTTCGTCGCCTGGCGTTGGTTATCATTATTCGTCGTCGTTGATTGACGGTGTGTAGATTGGCTATTCTGGCTACTGCTTGGTACTGTGTAGGAATAAGAGTCACTAGTATCCGTGCCATAGCTATCACTATCATTACTGGTGGAATTGTGCTTCCGGTGATGCTTATGGCTGCTACTACGACGTTTCTTCTTTGAGCTCGAACTAGTCGAAACCGTTGTAGCATTGTCATCGTTCGTGTTAACCGGGTTTTGTTGCTTGACCATGAATACAATGATCATTACTAAGAGAACCGCTAGTAGGATCCCTAGCAGGACCTTGAAAGTTCGGTGGTTACGGTGCTTTGAACCAGGATGGTATTGCTTATTCTTTTTGCCTGGCCGTGGCCGAGAATTATTTTGCTCCTGTCGTTTGAGATTATCAAAGATCGAGGACTTGCGCTTCCTCTTTTTATCGCCCGGCTTAGGGGTGTCATATAATTCGACCCGGCTTAAGGGCTTCTTATCCTTGTCTTGGTTGTTATTCAACGTGTTCACCTCATTCAGAACAGTACTGTATTAGTCACTATTATAGCATGATCTAGTCAGCTTAAACGATTAAAAGGGAATTGGTGTTCGCCAATTCCCTTTTAGAGTTAGGTAGTAGTAAATGTTAGTCCTTAGTGGAGTCTTCCATTTCCTTTTCTTGTTGGCCAAAGCCGCGTCCCTCAGCAGCAAAGCGCTTATCACCGCGGTAAAGTTCAACACAGGTCCAAGCTAACAGAACCAGGATAACAATGATCGTTACGTATGCAAGCATGTCAGAAGTACCCTTGGACCAAACACCGAAGCCTTCGTAGGTTGCTGGTAGGTTGTAAAGGTTCAGGAAGGTCAGTGCAATAACGGAGACCCAACCACAAACCTTAACCCAAGGCCGGTTCTTGAATTCACCCATCTCGACTTCACTGTTGGTCATCATCAGCAGTGGCAGCATGGAGAATGGCAGGGCAAAGGCCAGGAAGACCTGTGAGTTTTCCATCAGCAGGTTCAATGCGGTGTGCTGCTGGATAGTGGATTCACCAGAGGTCATCCCAACACAGAGCAATACAGGAACAACGGAGATCAAACGGGTAACCAACCGCCGTGCCCAGAGTGGCATCTTCATGTGGACGAAACCTTCCATGATTACCTGACCAGTCAGGGTCCCGGTAATGGTAGAGTTTTGACCAGATGCTAGCAGGGCAACGGCAAACAGGGTGGAAAGTACCCCGGACTTAGCCACGGCAATCAGGATTGGGTTGCTAAGCATGGAGGTGTTGTTCAATGCTTCGTAAAGGCCGAAGAATGAACTGTCTTTAACAGCACCATACTTGAAGACGGCGACCCCCATGATTAACAGGAGGGCGTTAACAACGAAGGCCAGGGACAGCTGAATGTTAGAATCCCAAGTGGTGAACCGAACGGTCTGACGAATACTGTCGAGGTCGTTGTGGTCGATCTTCCGCGTCTGAGAAATTGCGGAGTGCAGGTACAGGTTGTGCGGCATAACCGTTGCCCCGATGATCCCCAAAGAACCACTCAATGGGGTGATTCCACCGATCTCAGGGTGTTGGGCGATCGCTTTGGTTGACGGCAAGAGGCCCATGAAGGCAGCTCCCCAGTTCGGGTTGGAGAGGGCTACCTGGTAGGCAAAGACAAACAGAATAACCAGAATCAGGCAGGCAACAATTGCTTCGATCTTCCGGAAACCAATCTTCGTCAATAATAGCAGAACTAAAACATCAAGAACGGTAATGAAGACTGATGGGATCAATGGAATATGGAACAGCAGGTTTAAGGCAATCGCCGCACCAATAACTTCGGCAATATCGGTCGCCATGATCGCTAACTCGGTCATGATCCAAAGAATAATCCCTAATGCTTTACCGGTCCGCGCCCGTGTTGCCTGAGCAAGGTCCATTTGACTCACGATCCCGAGTTTAGCCGCCATGTATTGAAGCAACATCGCAATCAAACTTGAGATCAAGATGGTAGTCATTAGGGTGTATTGGAAGCTTTGACCACCGGTAATTGAAGTTGCCCAGTTACCAGGATCCATGTAACCCACGGCAACTAATGCACCAGGGCCGGAGTAAGCAAATAATGTTCGCCAGAACCCCTTACCATGAGGGACTTCAACGGTACCGTTGATTTCTTCTAGAGACTTCCCGTTAGCATACTCAATCAAGTGATGCTTACGGTGCTGATTTTTTGTGTTATCCACGCCAAATCCACCTTTCATCTTATTTTGTTAACCTAGTTGATGACCAAAATTAACTTAATTCGAATACTTTGTTAGGCTACCATAAAAATTTATACAATGCAACTGAAAATTGCCGCTATAACGGCGTTTTGAAGGGCAAAATTGAGGTGATTTTTATTGACTAATTCGATGGTTGACAACGATTAAGCGGTTCCAGGCTTGACTTTAGAAACTCTTAAAAACTTTTGAAAAATATTTATG
>CAMCCW010000127.1 GCA_945873395.1 uncultured Lactobacillus sp.
TTATCGGCTTATAGCCGATGTGCAAACCACCCGTTTGACGGGTGGTTATGATTTACACCCTAATTAGTCAGCCTACAACCATCTTTAGGCCATAGGCGGCCGCACGTTAATCCTTATATGTAGCATGGTCTTCTTGAAAAAGCTTTCCCAACGCGGTTACCGCCTTGGTAAGTTTCTCCTGGGAGGCCGCGTAAGAAATCCGGAAGTAGCGAACTGGTAATTTGGTAAATGCTGCTGCCGGGACAACCGCCACCTTGGCCTTCTCGGCCAGGTGTTCAGCGTACGCCATTGAATCACCAGAAAAACTATCAGGGATCTTTACCCAGAGATAAAAAGCACTGATTGGACGAGTATAGTGGTAACCAATTTTATCCATTGACGCGATCAGGAACTGCCGGCGTTGGTCATACGCCTTTTTCATTAACGCTGTATCCCGGTCACCATGACGGAGGGCTTCTTCGGCCGCATCCATATTCATTGCTGCAGTTGTCGAAATCGCTGCCTGGTGAACCTTTGCAAGGGGCTTTAGTATATCGCTGGGTCCACAAATATAACCAATTCGCCACCCGGTCATGGCAGCATTCTTGGAGACACCACTAACGAGCAATGCCTGGTCAGGTAAAAGTTTGGCCAAGGAAAGGTGTTCACCCTCGTAAATTAAATCAGCATAGATTTCGTCATCGAGGATTGCAACATTGTAGTTCTTAAGTACGGCTGCTAACGCACGAACCTCATCCGGAGTATAGGTAACACCAGTGGGGTTAACGGGATAGTTTAATACAACCACTTTAACCCGGTCACCATACTTATCTAAGGCCGTTTTTAAGAGGGCAGGGGTAACCTTGAATTCTGGCTCCTGGGTAGCTAACTCCACTACTCTTGCGGAACGCATCTCCGCATTAATCCGGTAAAGGGTATACGCCGGACAGGGAACAAGGACAATATCATCCGGTTGGCAAAGGCCAGCAATAATGGTACTAATTGCCCCGCTTGCCCCTTCAGTAACAAAGACTTCGGATTGGGGGTCGTAATGGAGGTCAAAATGACTGGCGAGGTATTCACTAATTGCTGTCCGTAACCCGATTGTTCCCCAATTATGAGGATAGTGGGTGTGGTTATCCAGGATACTTTTAATGGCGGCTAGTTTAACGTGGTCTGCCGTTTTAAAGTCGGGTTCGCCGACCGTCAGGTTAATCATTTCCGGGTTACTACCATACTTGTTATTTAATACCCGAATTAGCGACGGCTTGGAGTTCCGTAAATTTTCTGGTACAAGTGATGCAATTTTACTCATTATTGCCTATCCTCCTATTACTACTTAACAACTAGAACGTCAGCAGATGAGTGCCGAACAACATAATCCGTATGCGACCCCTGAAGCATTTTCTCAACGGCATTAATTCCCGTATTACCCAGGACAATTAGGTCAATATCGTGCTGGTCCGGGTATTCTCTTGCTAGAATAGTCTTGATGCTGCCGATCAAGACATCACCACTGGCTTGGATACCATCCTTAGTTGCCCGGTCAACATACGGGCTAATTTTCTGCTTTAACTGTTCTGCCAAATCTTGGTAAAAATCATTATTAACGCCAAAGGCTGAGTCCATTCCCTGATCATGGTTAACTATCCAGACGATAAATAATTTGGCCGAGAGTGTTTTGGCAAGGGCACATGCAACGTCAAATGCCTTATCGGCACGTTTCGACCCATCAAGGCCGACTAATATTCGTTTATAAATCATTATTTATTCCTCCTGTGTGTTTGATTTAGTTTCGAGTGTCGTCGGCTATAGCTAAAGTAAAGCGCCATCCCAAGCAGTAACCATACGAAGAACCGAATCCAGGTTTCACGGTTAAGTCCCGCCACCAGTGTTAAACAAAATGCAATTGAAATTAGGGGAGTAAATGGTGCTCCGGGAGCACGGAAGCCCCGATGAAGGTCAGGCTGGGTATGACGCATGATCAAGACACCAGCGGAAACAAGGATAAATGCGGTCAGTGTACCAACGTTAACCAGTTCAGACAGGATGTTTAAATTAATTAATCCAGCCCCCAGCGCCGCAATGACCCCGAAGAACCACGTCCCCTTAAAGGGAGTCTGGTGTTTTTGGTCAACCTCGCCAAAAAATTTAGGGAAAAGGCCATCACGGGCCATGGAGTAACTAATCCGTGACTGCCCATATAGCTGAACTAATACCACGGTCGTCATTCCTAAAATAGCACCGATCGAAACTACGATTGATAACCAGGTCTGACCTGTTTTAGCCAGGATCGCCAGGACTGGGGCATTAATAAAGCGCCGGAAGACCGGATATTTTACTACCCCCGTCATGGTCATCGTCATTACGACGTAGAGAATGGTCGAAATAACTAGCGACAATAAAATTCCCCGTGGAAGGGTCTTACTAGGATTAATGGTTTCCTCAGCACTAGAAGAAACGGAATCAAAGCCAATAAACAATTGAGGCCCCTGGAATAATTCCGGTGGCTACGCCGTGATGGTGTGAATAAAGGCCATACGGACTAAAGGGGTGCCAATTTTCTGGGTGGATAAACCAAACGGTGCAGGCAATAAAGAGAATAATAACTGCTAATTTAATTATTACCATCGTGTCGTTAACACGCTTAGTTTGCGTAATCCCCATTGAAATAATCCAAGTAATAATTAAAACCATCAAAAAGGCTGGTAGGTTGAAGTAAGTCGTCACATGGGGAGTTGTCCCGGCGGCTGCTGTTAATACTCGTGGGATATGGATTCCCAAGTTATCTAATAGGTTAACAAAATATCCAGACCAACCAACAGCAACGGTCGCCGCACCTAATGCATATTCTAGAATTAAGTCCCAGCCAATGATAAAGGCAATGATTTCACCAAAGGCAATGTAGGAATACGTATACGCTGAACCGGAGACTGGTGCCATCGAAGCAAATTCGGCATAGCAGAGGCCGGCAAAGCCACAGCAAATTGCGGCGATTAAGAATGAAATTGATAATGCCGGGCCAGAAGTAAGGGCGCCTTCACCGGTAAGAACAAAGATCCCCGTCCCGATAATGGCACCGATTCCTAAGAAGGTAAGGTCCCAAGTCTTAAGAGTCCGCTTGAGTGGCGATGCATGGTTAATTAATACATTTATATCTTTTTTACGAAACAGTGACTTCATGCAAAGACTTCTTTCTAATCAAATTTTAATAATCTTATACTTTTTTAATTATAATGTAAAGTATTAACGAGAAAGAAGTACGATTATTTAGTACTTACTAAAAATTAGCATTTATTCATAAGTCGTCAGCGCTTACAGAAATAATAATATTAACCGATTATCTTTTTAAGAATTAGCGTCAATTCTTGAATTATTAGACAGAGCTAGTGGTTTGAGAATAATTTTTAAACCCAATTATTCACCAAGATATGTAGAAATTAGGATAAGTATTTTACTAGGTAATTAATAATCGTGCTAACAAATGTCAAAAGTTAATGAAGCAGGTAAATAATACAGTTTTAGGACAAATGCCCTCAAAAATCTAACTTAAAGTAAATTGATTATAATCTTAGACAGAGTGGTTATCAAAACAACGGACCTGGTTTCAAAAAAAGTTATCAAGTTTTTATTGAGTTCCAATTACGAAGCTAATTAACTTAAGTCGTAAAACTAATTTACTTTTCAAGTTGTTTTATCTCTCCCGAAATGTCAATTTAAGTTAGAAGAAAAGTAGTTGCTCATCAGTGACATACTTCATGAATACCTCGTAAGGTGTTTGAT
>CAMCCW010000128.1 GCA_945873395.1 uncultured Lactobacillus sp.
ATTGTCCCTATGGCAACCTGGGGACATAAAAGACATTGGTAATTAGATGACCCCTACCTGATTACAACTTTGGCTGGTCAAGTAAGTTATCTGTATCTATGTAAATTGTGGTCTGGAATTCACTAGGAGTTTCAGCTTACAAGCCACTGACTTTAGTCGGTGGTGGTTGACGAAGGACGGCCACTCGAAAGGTTCAGTGGCATTACCATTCAAGGTGGATGGTAAGGTCGTCTTCTTCGAATAAGCAAACGTACACGGCTCCGCAATCTGCGGGGCTTTTTAATTTAACTAACAAAAAATCAGTAAAATCCGTTGACAAACGTCGACTCGATATTCTAGAATACAAGTATCAATTTCGAAAGGAGCCGAACCCATGTCATTCATTAAATCTGTAATGTGTTGTCAACCTTCAAGTACATTCGGACAAACTGACATGAGTTCAGCTGGCCGTTTTCTTTGAGGTTGACTTTTTTGATCTCACGGAAACCCGCTTAAAGTAGGCAAACGCCACCGATCATGTCATTGATCGGTGGCGTTTTTTGTATTCAATTAGAAAGAGTGATTATTTATGAGTTTAAGTCGTGAAACTGTTCTTAAAGCATTACACAACGAGGCGGTTGATCAGATCCCCGCATCGTTCTGGCGCCACTTCGCCGATAATGAGTTTACCAGCGCTGCCACCACTCCCAACATTCTAACGACCAACCTGAACGGCCACCGTGACTACTACCAGGCCGTTGACGTTGACTTTGCCAAGACAATGCTCGACGGTTACTTTCCCTACCCATTCCACGGGGTTGACGATCCTAAGAGCCTGACCGACCTTCACAACCTGCAGCCGATTGCGGATGACGATCCCTGGCTGACCGGCCAGGTAGCATTGGCCGAAAAGCAAAAACAAATTGCTGGCGACCGGCCAACCTTTGTCACCATGTTCTCACCCCTCTTCCTTCTGAAGTGGGCATTGATTGAACACTACCAGGAACCATTACTACTGGCGGACAAGCGCTTCGCTGACATGTATGAGCAGGATCCACAGCTGGTTCTCCACGTCCTGAAGATCATCGGTGACGATCAGAAGAAGGTCGCTAAGGCCTTAATGGCCACCAACATCGACGGAATTTACTACAGTACCCAGGAAATTCAGGACGAGCGCACGAGCACTCCGAAGTTCTTCGAAGAGGTAATGGAGCCAATCGATATTGACGTACAAAACGCCATCAACGCCGTCTCCCCACTCAACATCCTGCACATCTGTGGCTTTGACGGAGCTGACAACCACCTGGACTGGTTCGTCAACTACCCACTGCAAGTCATCAACTGGGCGACTGAGACCGATGGCTACTCCCTGGCCGCCGGCAAGAAGCTCTTCGGTGACCGGCCGGTAATGGGGGGCCTGGACAACAGCACCAAGGGGATCCTCTACTCCGGCACTAAGCAGCAGATCCAAGACAAGGTCCACGCACTGATTAGTGAGGCCGGCAACCAGGGGGTCCTAATCGGGGCCGACTGCACGGTTCCACGTGACATTGACTACGATCACCTGCGCTGGGCAATTGAAGCTGCACATAACTAAAGGAGGCAGGAAATTGCTACTAACGGTTAAAAACTTACATAAATCATTCAACGACCGGGAGATTCTCAAGGGGATTGACTTTCATATTCAAAAGGGTGAGATCGTCGTCATGATTGGCCCGTCTGGCTCTGGGAAGACCACCTTCCTGCGCAACCTCAACTTCCTAGAACACGCCGATAAGGGTTCGATGGACTTCTCCGGCCATCACATTGACCTGGCCAAGCCAGACAAGAAGGATGTGCAATGGGTGCGGCGCCACTCCGCAATGGTCTTCCAGAACTACAACCTCTTCAAGAACAAGACGGCCCTACAGAACATCGCCGAGGGATTGATCTATGCTCAGGGAATGGCTAAGGATAAGGCAAATGATATTGCTAGCAAAGAACTAGCTAGCTTAGGCCTTAGCAAGCAGGCCCAGCTCTACCCGTCTGAGCTCTCGGGTGGCCAGCAGCAGCGAATCGGAATCGCCCGGGCTACGGTCTTAAATCCCGAGATTATTCTCTTCGACGAACCAACCTCCGCCCTTGATCCCGAACTGGTCGGTTCTGTTCTCGGTGATATGCGCAAGCTCGCCGAGGACGGCCAGACGATGATCATCGTCACCCACCAGCTTGGTTTTGCCCGCCAGGTGGCCGACCGGATTGTCTTCTTCGATGAGGGGAAGATCGTCGAGGAGGGCACACCACAAGACCTGTTTGACCACCCCCAGAACAAACGGACGGCGCAGTTCCTGACCGCCCTCAACGATGCCAACTAAGGGAGGCGATCACCATTGAGTAACACTAAGATACTGGGCGTGATCCTGCGTGGATTGCCAAACACCCTCTACCTACTGGTCCTCTCCTTCATCTTTGCAACCATCCTGGGAAT
Organism: uncultured Lactobacillus sp.; assembly: GCA_945873395.1. Classification (GTDB taxonomy): domain Bacteria; phylum Bacillota; class Bacilli; order Lactobacillales; family Lactobacillaceae; genus Limosilactobacillus. The sequence goes on from CAMCCW010000128.1 coordinate 2,447, forward strand.
CTTCTTGACCTGGCTAGACCTGCGAAAAAACCGCGTTGCCACTGGAATCGCTCATGTCTACCTTGGTCTGATCCGGGGGACGCCACCACTGCTGATGCTTTTGCTAGCCTACTACGGGTTACCCGTCCTCCTAAAAGCGATCGGCATCAACATCGATGGCTGGACCAGACTGACCTTCGGGGTGCTAGGACTGTCACTAGGTTGGAGTGCCTACCTATCAGAGGCATTCCGAAGTGCCTACCTGTCCGTCGATCCTGGTCAACTGGAAGCGGCCCGGTCAATTGGCCTACCTGACCGCACCACCTTCTGGCAGATTCTGATCCCCCAGGCAACCATGATTGCCCTACCCAACATTGAAAACCTGGTTATCGGACTGGTTAAGGCCACCTCGCTGGTCTACGTCCTGGGTCTCTATGACCTTTATAACGAGGCCTCGAACCTCTCGAACCAGACGGCCGGAATCCACCAGCTGCGAATCTTTATCCTTCTGGCGTTGACCTATTGGGTAATTGTCCTGATTCTTGAAGGGATCTTCCGCCTGATCAGGAGCCGTTTTGCCGCTATTCGGATTTAACTGAAAGGAGGAAATATACTTGTTTGACTTAAACTTCGCACGAGAGTCGTTTGGTCAGATTCTATCGGCTGCGCCCCTCACCCTCCTAGTAGCGGTGGTGGCAACCCTGGTCGGCCTGATCCTCGCTATCCTGGTCGCCATTGCCCGGGAGAAGCAGATTTCCGTCCTCTCCCAGGTGCTGGCGGTCCTGGTTTCCTTTATCCGGGGCACCCCCATTCTGGTCCAACTCTACGTGGTCTACTACGGACTGCCGCAGCTATTGGTCCTGATGCGGAGCTGGGGATGGAACACCAACCCGGACGGTCTTCCCGCCATCGTCATTGCCTTCTCGGCATACGGACTCAACGCGATGGCCAACCTCTCAGAGAGCATCCGGTCCGCCTACCATTCGGTGGATTACCGCCAGTACGAGGCTGGTCTAGCCGTGGGGATGACCCCATTCAGGACAATGACACAGATTGTGGTCCCGCAGTTGATCACCAACCTGATTCCCAACTTCACTAACATCTTCCTGGACCTGATCAAGGACACTGCACTGATCTACAACATCGGCCTGGTGGAAATCATGGGACAGGCCAACATCGTCTCATCGATCGGGTTCAAGTACCTTGAAACCTACACCGATGCACTCGTCATCTATATCGTCATCTGCTGGATCTTCGCCAAGATCTTCCAACTGATCGAGGACCGTCTGCGTCGTCGTTATGCGCTGAACTAATATTT
>CAMCCW010000129.1 GCA_945873395.1 uncultured Lactobacillus sp.
TTTGTAAAACTTGATTATAGTCAATTTAGTCTAGGCTGCGCCTCCCTATACTTAGATGGTGAAGGGAGAGCTGCAAATGGTTAAGATTCAACAATTTTTCACGAAGTATCGCCGATCGATCGTAGTGGTCACAACGGTCATGTTGGTGTTGGCGGAGGCAGTCCGTTTCGGTGCCCATAGTTTATTGGCCTACCAGGTTATTATGGCTATCGCCGGTATCATTGGGCTGATCCCAATTTTGCTGACGGCGATTTCATCCCTGGAGGTCCGGCTGATCTCCATCGACGTCCTCGTCAGCATCGCCGTGATCGGGGCGTTTATCATCGGCGAGTTCAATGAGGCGGCAATCGTGACCTGGCTGTTCATGCTCGGCGAGGTCCTGGAAGACGCCACCCTCCAAAAGACCAGGTCCGCCGTCCAGCATCTTGCCAACATGGCTCCGCAGACGGCACTGGTGGTCAATGATGATGGCACCACCAGCGAGGAGGACGTCGACTTCCTAGATGCTGGAACCCGGGTTCTAGTCAAGACGGGGTCCCAGGTGCCGGTCGATGGAATAGTCCGTACTGGATCTGCCCTGGTTAACGAGGCCAGCATCACCGGTGAGTCCCGCCTGATCACCAAGCAGGCCGGCGACCCAGTTTATGCCGGTACCATCCTGGAGAACGGGACGGTCACGGTGGAGACAACGGCGACCGGGGATGATACCACCTTTGGTAAGATCATCGAGCTGGTGGAAGAAGCGCAGGATTCCCAGACCAAGACTCAGCGTTTTATCGATCGCTTCGCCAAGTACTATACGCCACTAGTCCTGTTGGTAGCGGTTATTGTAGGTCTGATCACCCGGGACTTCCGCCTGGCCATCACTGTGATGGTTCTGGGCTGCCCTGGCGCCCTGGTCATCGGCGTGCCGGCCTCAACCGTAGCGGGAATCGGTAATGGTGCCCGGCGGGGGATCCTCTTTAAGGGTTCGGATGTCATGGATCGACTCCGGCACGTTGATACGATCGCCTTTGACAAGACCGGGACGCTGACTCTGGGGAAGCCCGCAGTCAAGGATGTCCTAGTATTGAAGGGAGAACGACAAACAATTATCAACCAAGCGGTGGCGATTGAACAACAATCGGATCACCCGCTGGCTCAGGCGATCACCGACCTGTCAACGGATCATTCATTGACCCCAACCGATGTGAGAACCGTGAAGGGGCAGGGAATCCAGGCTACGATTGCGGGGCAGGAATATCGCTTAGGTAATCAACAACTGGTTGCGGACCTAATTAAAAGAGATTCTGACCTCAAAAATGCAGCAACACGGTTGGCTGACGTGGGTAACTCGCTCGTGATCTTTGCCAGTGCCGACCAGAGCGAACTAGCGATCTTTGCCATTAAGGACCGCCTGCGTCCGCAAACCGCTCAGGCTCTCCAACAACTCAAGCAGTTGGGTGTCAAGCGCCTGGTAATGTTAACCGGTGATAACGCTGGAACAGCTAAGGAGATTGCATCAGCCCTGCCAATTGACGGGGTTCATGCCGAAATGCTGCCCCAGGATAAGGCCCACTTTGTTGAGCAGGAACGCCAGCGAGGGCACCAGATTGCCTTTGTCGGTGATGGAATCAATGATAGTCCGGCTCTGTCAGCGGCTAACGTTGCCGTGGCGATGGGCTCCGGAACGGACGTAGCAATGGATGTTTCCGACCTGGTCCTCGTGAGGTCCGACCTGGCCAACCTGGTGACTGGCTTCGAGTTGGCTGATCAGACAATGCGGAACATGAACGAGAACATCGTAATTGCCCTCTTGACGGTTGTCCTGCTGTTCATCGGCCTCTTCGTCGGCTATATTGAGATGGCTTCGGGGATGCTGATCCATGAATTGAGTATCCTGATTGTGATCTTGAACAGTATGCGGCTGATAAAATATTCGCCGAAAGTTGATCATCGTCAATTTTTGAAACCGGCAAACAACCTAAAATAAACTGTGTAAGGAAGTGTTTAGAATGGAAAAAGTAATGATGAAACTCGGTGGACTGACCTGCCCATCATGCCTGACAAAGATCCAAAAAAGTGTGGAGAGCGTTGATGGTACCGCAGATGTTAAGGTACTCTTCAACGCGGGCAAGGTGAAGTTTACCCTCGATCCGGCCCAGACTTCGACCGACACAGTGCAGAAGAATATTGAAAAGATGGGTTACGCGGTCCAAGGTGTTAAGACAAAGGAGCTATGATCATGACGAGTGCAGAACAATACGAACAAGAACTGAAGCAGAGCGACATCAACCACCACACCCCGACCGCCGGGGCGATGACGGGCCACATTATTGCCAACCTGTTGATTCATTCCCTCAAGATCAGCCAGGCCAAACTGTTTGCGCAGGGCCCAGCTACTTTATTCCTGGATCAGAACGGGGACAAGTGGATTGAGTACGAGCAGGCAGAATTTGCCACTCTCAACCGTCTGCTAGTCAACAACGGTGAGAGCATTCCGACGACTACTGGTCAGTACAAGCAGTTTACAATGCTGGAAGAGGACGGGGCCACTAAGTATCAGCCAGGGGATGACCAGCTGTTTGCCCTCGTCAAGGACTTCGATACCCAGACCCTCTTCATCACGAAGGCAATTGCCCTGGCCCAGAAGGAAGATTGGTCGGAGCTGTCAAATAATCTGACTGACCTCCTTGCCTGGATTAAAGGACAGATCGCCCTGACCCAGCGCTTCTTGGGCCATGATCTGCGGACCGGGTTGTATACTGAAGATGATGATGACGACTTCTAGAAACTAATCTGATGGAGGGATGACGATGACAGAAGAGCTTTGTGTGCGGCTGGTACCTCTTTTCAACCAACTGAGTATTGACCGGCAACGACAAGTGGAACAACTGGTCCACCACCAGCATGTCCGTCGGGGAACAATTGTCGTCAGCCCGAACAATAGCAACCGCCTGGTGATCATCGAACAGGGGAAGGGCCGGTTGTACCAGCTGAGTGCCGCGGGTGAAGAACAGGTTCAGCGGGTCCTGACCACCGGTGACTACGTGGGTGAGACCTGGCTGCTAGGGGTTACCAACAGTAGCAGCTACGTGGAGATGACTACGGACAGTGACATCTGCATCCTTGATCGGGCGGACTTCACCCGGCTGATTCAAAACCACAGTGACATTGCCCTGAAGCTTCTGGCTGGGCAGGCTGCGATGATCGATGACCTGCGGCAGCAGACCCAGCTGATGGGCCTACCGAGTATTGAGGAGCGATTAGCGATGTATCTTAACCACTTGGTTGCCGAGCAGGGTAGCACGCTAGTCACTCTGCCGCTAAAGTTGAAAGATCTATCCTCGTACCTTGGGACGACGCCGGAGACCCTGTCTCGTAAACTGACCCAACTGCAGAAAAATGGTCAGATCGACCGCCACCTGCGGCAGATCCGGGTGCTGAAGTCTCTTTGAGTCGTCAAATTTAGTTTGGCAAATTAATTTAAATTACCTCTTCCAATTCTAAATGTGATCTGCTATACTACTATTTGTTGGTTAAATGCTGACTTAGCTCAGTTGGCAGAGCACGTCATTAGTAATGATGAGGTCGGAGGTTCGAATCCTCTAGTCAGCACTATATAATGAAAGCCCTCAGATCATGCGTTGATCTGAGGGCTTTTTGATATTATCAATCGTATATATCATTTTAATGTAAGCAGTCAATAACGATACGTATTGCAGACAGAAAAAGGGCGTGGACCACCG
>CAMCCW010000130.1 GCA_945873395.1 uncultured Lactobacillus sp.
TCGGGGAAGAAGGAAGCCTACTACGACTACCTAGGCGTAATTCGGACGATGAAGTTAAACCACTGTTTGATTCTGGATGTCGGTGGTGCAAGTTGTGAGCTGGTGCTGGTCCAACAGCGACGGGCACGGGACCTGATCTCGATCCCGGTCGGCGCAGTGACCCTGTCGGAGCAGTTCCACCTCAACGGCTATGTGCGGTCCGCTGATCTTTTCCGGGCCCAGGTGGCAATGAATGAACGGCTGACCAAGATTCCTTGGCTGCGGTATGCGACCCGGGTACCGATTGTCCTCCTGGGCGGGGCCAACCGGACGCTGGCCCGGATGACCTGGTCTTACCACCACCGTCATCGCCGGCAGCGGTCGATCCATGGCTACCAGCTCTCGTCACGGGTGGTGTTTGCCACCTACCGGGAGTTGTTGAACCGCAACCTGGCCCAGCGTAAACGGATGCCGGGACTGGAGCCAGAACGGGCGGACATCATTGTCGGGGGGATGTTGCCCCTCGTCAGCCTGCTCCAGCGTAACAGCGATGGTCGGGTGATCTTCTCGGAGAGTGGTGTTCGGGAGGGGATCATCACCGAATATGTTAACCAAAGGAAGCGACCACAATGAGTGATTGGCAACATGGTTTTTATAAGGTCGACCCCCAGACACGGCGGGAGCGATTGACGGCGGGCCTCCACTTACCCCAATCAGTGACCCAGGCTCTAGCTGAGCACGCGACAACGCTGGGCAACGAGCTAGTGGAGAACTACCTGACGGATTACAGCCTGCCAGAGGGGGTGGGGCTAAACCTCACCGTCAACGGGCAGGAGTATGTTGTTCCGATGGTCGTGGAAGAACCGTCAGTGATCGCTGCTGCTAGCAATGGCGCCAAACGGGTCCAGGCCAGCGGTGGCTTTACTGCTCCTGAACAGCACCGGGAACTGGTTGGTCAGGTGGTCTTGACCGACGTTAACGATGTTCCGGGGACCGTTAAGAAGTTGACTGCCCAGCGTGACCACTTGTTGGCCGTCGCTAATGCGGCTCACCCGTCGATGCAACGTCGTGGTGGGGGTGCCCAGTCAATGACCGTCCGGACCCCTGGCGACTTCATCAGCGTCGATCTAGGAATCAACGTCTGCCAGGCGATGGGAGCCAACAGTGTCAACACAATGGCCGAGGCGGTGGGTCGTGAACTGACCGCCCAGGGCTACCACGTTCTGGTTGCCATTTTGAGTAACCTGGCGACCAACAGTCTCCAAACAGTTAGCTGTGATGTGGACTTTGCCAAGCTATCCACCAAGGAGCAGTCGGGTGAACAGGTAGCCCAACAGATCGCCAAACTCAGCGCCCTTGCCCAGGTGGACCCGTTCCGGGCGGCCACCCACAACAAGGGAATCATGAACGGAATCGATGCCGTAATGATTGCCAGCGGTAACGATTGGCGAGCCATCGAAAGCGGTGCCCACGCCTATGCTGCTCGTAGCGGTCAATATCGCGGACTCAGCACCTGGAAGGTTGTCGACGGCAAGCTTCATGGTGAAATGACCTTGCCCCTGCCGGTAGGGGTAGTCGGTGGTTCGATCGGGTTGAACCCAATGACCAAACTCAATTATCAAATTAGTAAGATTAAGACGGCCGAAGAGTTGGCGGCAGTAACGGCCAGCCTCGGATTGGCCCAAAACCTGGCGGCCCTGCGAGCTCTGGCAACGACGGGAATTCAGGCTGGGCACATGAAGCTCCAGTACCGTTCACTAGCAGTGAGTGTCGGCGCTAAGCCAGCGGAGGTCCCGCAGGTAGCGGCTCAGTTAGCCAAATGTACTCACGTTGACCAAGAAACGGCCCGACTGGTATTAGCTAAGATTAGAGAGGATCAATAATGAGCGAAGAAGAAATTAAGTTAAACGCGACGAACCAGGCCCTGTTGGATGAGATCAATTCACTTTATCCAGAGGGCACGGTTTTTGTTCAATTTCACGGTAAGAAGTCCGGCTACGTTCGGCACGACCAGGCCACCCAGAAGACCCTGCCCGGTGGTCTCTTTATCATTGTGACCGACCTGACGGAACCTAACTACACCGCCTCTCACGAGTTGTTGCACCTGCTGATGTTGCTCAAGGGGTTCCCGCAGATCTTCTTCCAGCTGTCACTTGGGGATAAGGAACTCGATGAGCAGATGATGATTATGTCCACGGATCTTTACAACGTGGCGGTTCACCGGGTGGTGGTTGCTGAACAGCGTAAGCACGGCTTGATCAATGACCAGATCGAAGAGGAATATTGGAAGGGCGTTGAACATACCCTGACCAAGGAGGGGGCCAAAGACGATGATGAGCGGACCCTGCGTCTGTTGACAATCCTTGATGCCCTGGTCTTCTACGGCGATCACTTTGACAAGTTTGCTGACCGTTTCCAGGAGAACTATCCGGAGGCCCTGGCGGCAGCCCAGAAGATCTATGACGAGATCACGGCTAAGCCAATCAAGTCACCATTCGATATGCGGCGGACAATCATCAAGGTCTACTCCCTGTTTGATGAACAGATGCAACAGTGGGGATTGCCAGCCTTGCACAACAACGAGTACACAACCGTTTCACCCGTGCTGAGTGAGCGGCAATTGCGGCTGGAGATGCGTCAGGTCTTCGAAATTTTCCACTCCGATATGAAGGAACGGGGGACAAGTAAGCGGGCCTACGTTGGTCTGCGGCGGAGTGACCGCCAGAATTCCTTCACTATTGAAGCACCCCAGTCCAATGCGCCAGAGTACTTCAAGCGGGTTTACGATATGCCCGTCAAGAAGTTTCTGGAAGAACACAGCGTGCCATACATTGTAAGGAAGTGAGTATATGGACGCGCAAATTCAGCAACTATTCGATAATGCTAAGCAAATTGTCTTTTTGACCGGGGCGGGGGTTTCAACCGCCTCTGGGATCCCGGATTTCCGCTCGGCTAACGGACTCTACACCCAGGATAAGAATGCCGAGTACTACCTGAGTCACCGTTACTTCAGCAGTGATCCAGAGGGCTTCTACGAGTTCTGCAAGAAGAACCTCTACTTCCCGGATGCCAAGCCGAACGTGATTCACAAGAAACAGGCGTCCCTGACCAACCAGGACCGGGCAACGGTGATCACGCAAAACATTGATAACCTCTATGAGGAAGCGGGAACGACCCACCTGATTGACTTCCACGGGAATCTCTATCACGTCTACTGTGAGAAGTGCGGGGAAACGGTACCGGTAGCCGACTACCTGAAGAGCCGGCTTCACGCTAAGGATGGTGGCTCCCTGCGGCCCGACATTGTGCTTTACGATGAAGGAATCAAGCAGGATGACATCATGAATTCTGTTCGGGCCATGCAGTCCGCTGACCTGGTAGTGATCGTGGGGACCTCAATGAAGGTCTACCCGTTTGCTGGACTACTGGAGTACCGGAATCGGGACGCACAAGTTCTGGCAATCAATCAGCAGAAGCTAAACCTGCCGTGTGAATTTACGATGGTGCAAACGGACGCCACCAAGTTCTTCGATGAACTCCAGGTTTAATATTATTTTGAGTATAAAAAAGCGGATCAGCAATTGATCCGCTTTTTTGTATTCAATTTTAATGCTTAGTTGTGGGCGTTGAATTCCTTCTGAGCACCTGGCACCTTGAAGGTATTCTCGTACAGGTACTTGTTAGTCAGCTTTTCCAGGTAGCCGTCGTCGTGGAGCTTCTGGAGTTCCTTGTTCAT
>CAMCCW010000131.1 GCA_945873395.1 uncultured Lactobacillus sp.
CGTTTTTGCATTTACCACCAATTAGGTGGCTAACTTCATTCTATAATCCACCATTAAAATGATATTCAATAGAAGGGTTAATGAAAGGCTAAACCAATAACGGCGCGTGATGGCCTGAATGAACTTGATGGTTGCGAATATAAATAGGGCATTTAACAGAATGATCAATTGCCGCTGGCCAAGAAGATAGGCAAAAACATTATAATTTAAACTAGTGTTAGGCTTGATTCGCCAGCCATCATTCATAGCAAGCAATGAAATAAAGGCGATAAGGTAAGCAAGCAGGAGCTGGCAGAGAGTTGTAAGTGGTAATTTTCTTTTTAGTAGTGCAGTTTGTTTATCGAAAGATTGTTTAGAGAAATGGTCAATCCTTTGAACATAGCGTTGGATGATTGTTAATTTACTTAACTTAGTCCACACCCAGGCTAGTACTATCGCTGCTACTACGCTAATAATAGCTAATATTCCAGTTCTAAATGAGGAATGGCCAATCTTGGTATCAGTGATTCCTGTTAGCCACGCAATAACGGCACTGTTTTCAATTAAGACTAGGTAACTGATGAGCAATCCAGAAGATATGCTGAAGAATTTCTTAGTGAGGAGGACAATGGCGAAAGCACAAACAACACTAAGAATGTTTACAGGAGTGGCGTATCTTTGGATGACAGAGCTATCAGTGCTGAAGCTAGGCATTATGAATTGCAGACCACAATTTACAATGAAAGTAATCAACCCAATAAGGAGCCAAGAACGAGATGAGAATCTTGCCGCTAAAAATCTAAAGCCGTATTGGCCAAGGACAAATAGCAGTGCGTAGAATAACGAGATACCGTGGTCAGCCCAGCCAAACATGTTCGGCTTCGCAAAGAGTGATAGTGCAATAAGAACAATTATTAAGTAAATAGTTCGCTTTTGCCAGTCTTGAGGAAGCTCACCAATAATTTTACTAATTAGTAAACCGATTAGGGTTCCGGTGATTAATGGATAGGAACCCCGTAGAATTGGTAACAGCGAATCAAGAACTGCAGATGTAGGGATATAGCCATAGACTGCAGAAGCGTTATGGACGCAAAACATTAGGATTAAACAGGTGATGCATCCGAGAACAAGAGTATTAAGCCATATTTTAATAACTGCAGATTTTGGCTGGTGAGGTGCTTTTGTGGACAATAATAATCCTAGCAGAAGCATTACAATATCAGGACCAATGCCTGTTGTGGCGTGAAGGATTAAGTTTAAGCTAGTATGTAATCCCTCGGTGTTGTTATAAGTAGCAATGTGCGGAGCCAAGGCCCAATAAAGCTGGTTTAGTCCAACCCAAAATAGGATAAGTAATGTAATAGGGTATTGTTTTACTTTTTTCACGGTGATTGATGCCTCCTTATTTTATCCGTATACAGAAAAACGATCCTAACTATGAAGTAGCGAGGATCGCTTTTTTATTAATTAATATGTACCAGTAGTTGCCGGTGTGTACTGGCGGTAAGTTCGTGGTTCTTGATAGGAACTTGTACCGTAGCCGTTACGTGAAGAGTATGTCGATGATTCTCTTTCGGTACTTTCCTCACCAGTCGAGGTCTCACGCTTGGAGCGGGAACTTACGTAATCACTACCGTTACCACTGCCAGGGTCATTGTAAGAAGCCCCGCCAGGAAGGATGAAGTCCGTGTTGGTGTAACCATCGAAGTTTGGTTGAGACTTGTACATCTTAGTTTCGTGGTTAACAACGGTCTTAGGCTTCAGGCCCAGTTGCTTACGAACTAACTTAGAAACCCGGTTGATTTCCTTTGGACTAGCAATCTGGAAGGAAACTCCTTCGATTGTCGCGTTTTGGCCTTGGAAGTGGTAGGTCTTAACGTGGTTCATTGCACCGTGGTAATTACCATAAAGGGTGGCAATGTCATCGATTGGGATATTGGTCTTGACTCCATCCCCAACAGCATCTAGGATCTTGTTAGCAGCGCTGATGGAACCGGACGTCTTGAACTTCTGAATGACGTTTTGCAGGATTTGCTGTTGACGCCGTTGCCGACCATAGTCGTTGTTCGGATCATCATAACGCATCCGGGAGTATTTGAGGGCGTTAGTTCCGTTTAAGTGTTGCTTCCCCTTCTTGAAGTGGTGACCTTCATAATCGAAGGCAAATGGGTTATCGACATCAACCCCACCGACGGAGTTAACAACCTTCTCCAGGACACCCATGTTGATAACGGCGTAGTAATCAATCGGAACGCCCAATAATTCTTCAACCTGCTTCTCGGATTGCTTAGCACCACCGATTGAGTAAGCGGCGTTCAACTTGACGTAATCTGGACCATCACTGGTGTTAACACGAACCAGAATATCACGCGGAATACTCGTCATGGTAATGGTCTGGGTCTTAGGGTTAATGGTGAAGAGCTCCATTGAGTCGGTGTTACCACCCTTGTTTCCCCGGTTAAGGGCCCCGACGTCAGTTCCCATTGCTAGGACTGAGACTGGGTCCCCCCTTTGTAGCTTCTTACTGATCTTCCCGTCACCATTGGCAAACATCCCAGTAGCAGCGGAATGGATCTTATGGTATTCGTAGAAGCCACCCAGGACAACCAAGATAATCAGTAACCAGATCAGGATCCGCATCCAGTTAGGCATCTTGTAATGGTGCTTAACCGGTGGCTCAAAGTTACCATTATCTTGTGGCTCTTGATAGTTATCATTTGGTTGATAACGTGGTGGCTCTTCAGCCTGTTCTTCTTGTTCACGTTGGCGGTTTTCATTAACCTGCTTCTGAATCCGCTCCTCCATCCGCTTCCGGTATTCTTCACGGGATTCGCGGCGATTATTATTATCCATAAAGATTAATACCTCGACCAAATAAATTCTAACAGTATCAAATATAGCAAAATTGTCAATGTAAATTCAATGCAATATATATAGTTTAACCTTTCTGTAACCTTTTGGAAAGTTAGACTTTGACGAAAAAGTATATTAATATAGTAGGGATATTTCGCGAATATTATATATGAAAGGATTTTGTCGATGAAATCAACTAAAGAACTCGCTGAAGCAGTAAATAAGCGACGGACCTTTGCAATCATCTCTCACCCTGATGCTGGTAAGACAACGATTACCGAACAGCTCCTTCTTTTCGGGGGTGTTGTCCGGGAAGCCGGAACGGTTAAGGCCCGGAAGACCGGTAACTTTGCCAAGTCTGACTGGATGGAGATCGAAAAGAAACGTGGGATCTCGGTTACTTCTTCAGTTATGCAGTTTGACTTCCAGGGTAAGCGGATCAATATCCTAGATACCCCAGGACACGAAGACTTCTCAGAAGATACCTACCGGACTCTGATGGCGGTGGATTCCGCCGTCATGGTGATTGACTCTGCCAAGGGGATCGAGCCCCAGACCAAGAAGCTCTTCCAGATCTGTAAGATGCGGGGAATTCCGATCTTCACCTTCATGAACAAGTTTGACCGGGATGCCCGGGAACCACTTGACCTGTTGAATGAGGTTGAAGATGTCCTGGGGATCGAAACCTACCCGATGAACTGGCCAATCGGTTCTGGTCACCAATTTAAGGGGCTCTACGACCGCTTTAACCACCGGGTTGCTCTGACTCATCCGGAAGATCCGGATAATCCATATTTGCCATTGGATGATGACGGCAAGGTTAAGGGCGACAACCCACTGGCTGGTTCCGGTGAGTGGCAGGATGCCCTCGACGGGA
>CAMCCW010000132.1 GCA_945873395.1 uncultured Lactobacillus sp.
CCTACACATTTAGTTCGTCAAAACTTTGTTCAGTTTTCAAAGGTCTACCTTGCTAGCAGATAGCTAACAAAATTATTTTATCACTGTCGCATAAAGCTGTCAAGATTTTCTCTTAACTGTTTAGCAACAAGCGACTTAAATAATATATCATGTTGTCAGTAACTAGTCAACAATAAATTTTGCTAACCGAACCAGGCTGATTACTCAACCTCCGTGACAACGTTAACTACTATACCGTGAATCATCCCACCCGTCAACCGCCAATTTTCCACCATCAGTCCACATCATAGTAACCCACGAATTATTAGTAGCCTACATCAAATTAAAGTTCCGTTTTAGCTAAAAAAGCAGCGATCTAACTACCAAATTCCATGGGAAGATCGCTGCTTTATTAACTATTTATTTTTTACTTATTTTACTCGTGCCAGGAAGTAGTGTTTCTTACCCTTCCGGACAATCACAAATTTACCATCGAAGTGCGTGCTTGGATCAATCTCGGCATCAACATCATCAACCTTTTCACCATTAATCCGAATAGCGCCATTGGAAACATCCTGACGCGCTTGCCGCCGGGAAGGTTCAATTCCGTTATCAGTTAACCAGATAACGATGTTTTCCTTCTTATTCTCAACATCAACCGATGGCATGTTCTTGAAGCCCTGTTCAATTTCATCAACGGAAAGGTCAGCAACATCCCCGGAGAAGAGGGCCTTACTGATCCGTTCTGCTTCTTCAACTGCCTCTGGGCCATGAACGAACTTCGTTACTTCTTCAGCCAGGCGGCGTTGGGCTTCCCGCTTCCAAGGTTCCTTCTCAACCTTCTCTGCCAAGTCGTCGATTTCATCCTTTGAAAGGAAGGTAAAGTACTTCAGGTACTTAACAACGTCCCGGTCATCTTGGTTGATCCAGAATTGGTAGAATTCGTATGGAGACGTCTTCTTTGGATCCAACCAAACTGCTCCACCGGCGGTCTTACCAAACTTGGTACCGTCCGCCTTCAGCATCAATGGAATCGTCAGACCGTATACCTTGGTGTCAGGGCCTTCAACCTTGTGAATCAGGTCAATTCCGGCCGTAATGTTACCCCACTGGTCAGAACCACCAATTTGCAGTTGAACATCGTTGTTCCGGTAAAGGTGCAGGAAGTCCACGGACTGCAGAATCTGGTAGGTGAATTCCGTGAAGGAGATTCCTGCTTCCAGCCGACTAGCGACAACTTCCTTGTTCAGCATCGTGTTGATGTTAAACAGCTTACCGTAGTCCCGCAGGAAGTCCAGCAAGCTGATCTTGGAGAGCCAGTCGTAGTTGTTAACAATCGTGAAGTTTTCGGTTCCAAAGAGCTTCTTCATCTGCGCGGTCAAGGCTTCCTCGTTATGGTGAACCTGCTCCATCGTCTGCAGCTGCCGTTCAGATTTCCGCCCAGATGGGTCACCGATCGCACCGGTACCCCCACCGATGATGATGACCGGGTGGTGCCCTGCCAGCTGGAATCGCTTGAGAATCATGAACGGAATCAGGTGACCGATGTGGAGACTATCCCCGGTTGGATCGGTCCCGCAGTAAAGGGCAATCTTGTTGTTATCCGTCAGTTCTTTTAACGCATCAAGGTCCGTGGCTTGGTTGATCGCACCCCGCCACTTCAATTCGTCAATAATGTTCATCTGCCATTCCTCCATTTTATTAAAAGTCCCGGATACTAAAAAAGTCCCCAACTTCTGCTGAAGTCAGGGACGATTTACCGCGTTACCACCTTGAATTGCAACCCATTCAGGTTACCACTCTCCGTCGATAACGAGACGATCCGTTCAGTGTGAAAGGCCCGTTCGGTGTAATTTACCGCTTCGGATTGGTTTGCTTACAACAACCGCAAACTCTCTTCTTGTCCACCGAATCGGCTACTATGCCCAACGCATTGCCTTTGATATTGCCGTTATTGTACTAGTTGGTTTGCAACCATGTCAAGGCCAAACAAAAAAGAAGCAGTCAATGCGACTACTTCTTTTAAAAATTATTCGTCTTTTTTAGCTTCACGCTTAGGCTCGTCGTCCTTCTTAGCAACCGGTGATGGCTGTTTTTTCGGCTTAGCAGGTGTGTAAACTTCGTGAACGTATGCTTCACCAGTCAATTCGGCAACGGGCTTGAAGGTATCCTTGAAGGTTGCATCGATATCAACCGGATCCGGTTCATCTTTACTCTTAACGTAGTACAGGGTCCCCGCTGCTAGAATAACTGGCAGATAGCAGGCGATCCCGATGATCACCAGGGCAATGCCGACGTAAGTTAAAACGTAAGTAGCGGTGTAGTTACCGTAGAATGCCAATCCACCAAAGATCAGCGTCCAGATCAGAACTGGCAATGCCTCGCATACAATGTTAATCCACAGGTAGTTCCACTTACGGCTATCCATGAACCGCCGGCTGGCCGTCAGTGCGTGCCGCATGGATTGGCCAAGAAACTGGGGCTGCTTTTCCCGATACAGGAAGTAGGACTGGGAGTATTCCAGAGCCTTCCAAAGGATCACAATATCGTTAACAATCCGGATGATCAGTGGCCAAACAGTGTTCTTGGTCAGACCACCAACTAACCCACCAACGATGTCCAGCGGCAGGCTCCACAGGAAGATGAACAACCCAATGTACAGGGCAATCCGCCATACCTGGTTCTTCCGCAGATGCTTGTAGTGCATCCAGATGGAACCGGCACTAACCAGTTGTTCAGGATGAGCCAAGCGATCCTGGTAGGTGTACTGGATGGCAACCATGAAGAAATTGAAGAAGAAGGACAGGGCAATTGAAATTGCAGCCGCACCCAGGATCTCCAATAGTCCCATCAACAGGGCAGCCGGTGAGGCCATCCCGTACATGATCATCATGACGCTCATCATCATGGAAGACATCACGCTGGTAGCTAAGAAACTAAGGATGCAGGTCAGGGCAATAAAAATAATGGCAATTCCGCCGACTGGCCACATCGCCTTGAGATAGTCAGGCTTTACCAGGGCCTTGAGCTCCTTGATGAAGCTCTTTAACGGTAAACTATGTTGCTTTTTCATCTTAAAAAATCGACTCCATCTACATTTAATTTATTTTCCATCATAACACAATTGATTCGGACCACAATTCATTCGCAAGGATCTTCGTAATCTTTTCAAAAGTTTAAAGATAATAAAATTCCCGGTCATCAAGGATGGTCGGGAATTTTGTACTGCTAGCTGCGGGTTGGGCAAACAGGCTAGTAGTAATTTATATTAGCGGAGAACCGCTATTTTAGTACTTTTCCTTGCTGAGAACGTTCAGCTTGTCATCGAAGTCGTAAACAACTGGTTGACCAGTAGCCATTTCCAAGTTCATGATGTCATCATCAGAAATGTTTTCGATGTACTTGCTCAAAGCACGGAGAGAGTTACCGTGGGCAGCGATGATAACGTTCTTACCATCCAAAAGCTTTGGAGCAATTTCGTCTTGCCACAATGGGATAACCCGTTCCAGGGTAACCTTCAAGTTTTCACCACCAGGAACAGTCCGTGGGTCCAAGTTAGCGTAACGACGGTCATGAAGAGCAGAACCTTCGTCAGTGGCCTTCAGCAATGGAGGCAGAACATCGTATGAACGACGCCAGATGTGAACTTGTTCGTCACCGTACTTTTCAGCAGTAGCCTTCTTGTTAAGGCCTT
>CAMCCW010000133.1 GCA_945873395.1 uncultured Lactobacillus sp.
CCTAGGACTGACACTTTTATTATTTCAAGTGTCAACCCTAAGGGGTATTGTACGGTGAGTACGCGGTTCCGCTTATTTTCGAGTTTAATTACTTAGTTCGATTTACAATTATTGTTTTGGCTGGCCGGTCCAGATGCCGTAGCCCATTGAAGCGGCGACGTTTTGACCAGTAATGGCACTCGCCTGGTCAGAAACCAGGAAGTAGGCGACGTTGGCAATTTCTTCTGGTTCCGCAATCCGTTTGAGTGGACTGTTATTCCGGTAAGCGGCCTTGACCTCTTCTGGGTTACCCTGGAACATTGGCGTATTTGTGGCTCCGGGATTGATGTTGTTTACTCGAATTCCGTATAGACCGTAGTCAAGCGCCATGGACCGGACCAGGTTGGTGACGGCCCCCTTAGCAGCGTTGTAGGCTGGCATATTGTAGTCGCCGAGGAGACCGGCGACGGACGAGATGTTGATGATGCTGCCGGCACGGCGGGTAATCATCCCCGGCACAAAGGTCTTGGTCATCAGGAAGATCGACTTAACATCGACCGCCATCGTCTTGTCCCAGTCCTCTTCGCTGAGCTCATGCAGGAGACCGCCGGTGAAGATCCCGGCGTTGTTGATGACTGCGTCGATCTGGTCGTACTTGGCATTTACCTGGTCAGCAAAGTGGGCAACGGACTGGCCATCGCTGACATCGACCTGGTACATTACAACCCGGTCGCCATACTTATCTTGCAACTCTTGATATACTTTTGCTGCCTTGGCTGTATTCAGGACCGCCATGATTACGTTCCAGTCATTGGCCAAGAACTTCTTGGTCATGCTCAGGCCCATTCCGCTGCCGGCACCAGTGATAATGATGTTTGACATTATAGTTCCTCCAATATTAAAAAATCAGGTTGGTTAATTGGTGACTAACACCATCAAGTTCATGAGCGAGGGACTTAATTTGCCGCCGTTGTAAGGTCGCATCGGATCCGGCAACACCGAGGGTCGCCACAAGCTGGCCCGTTTGGCTATAAACCGGTACTGCCAGGCAACGCATGTTGAGCTGGACTTCTTCGTCATCCAGAGCATATCCCTGATCACGGATTGCGGCCAGACTGTACAGCAGGTCTTGTTGATCGGTCAGGGAGTTCTTCGTTGTGGCATGCCATTTTGCTGTCTGCAAGATTGTATTGCGGGTGGGTTCATCCATGAACGCCAGCAGGCACTTACCAAGTGCACTGGCGTTCGCCAAGCAGGGCAAAGTCACTGAGGCGATCAGTACTCGCAAAGACTTGGGAGATTACCAGGGTACCATCGTACTGCATTCCTAGAAAGGCAGTTAGGTGGCGGGCGTCAACCAGTGGTTGCACGACTTGGTTAGCCAGCCAGCCCACCGGTTGGAACTGGTGCTTCCGTTGCTGGGCTCGCAAGTAGTAGCAGCTTCCTTGCTTAGCCAGCCACTTGAGCTTGACTAGCGTCTTCAAGAGACGGTAAGCCGTTGTCTTGTTTAGGCCTAACTCTTTGGCGACGTCTTTCAATGCACAGCCTGGGTGACCCGCCACGTATTCCCGAATCCGGGTAGCCTTTATTAAAGTGGTTGATAATCCTTCACTCATCACTTTTCATCTCCTAATCTACTAAACGGGTTTATGAATGCCAAAAGTCATTATTTTGTTTCATTATTTGAAATCTTAGCATATCAAGGACTTATCCTTAACGAAAGAACCGCGCAAAGATCATCGGTGATCCTGCGCGGTTCTTCTATAATATGTCGAAGTAAAAAGACTAGTCATGCATCTGCCGTGCTTTCAGTGCCCAGAGGATTGAAACAGTATCGATGACCTCCTGGAGCATGGCACCAACAAAGGCTGGGATAACCCCGGTGGCGGCGATCAGCATCAGGATAGTACAAATGGCGATCCCAATAAGCACCGCCTGCTTGGCAATCCGGATGGTATCTTCGGAAATAGCCACCGCCTTAGCAACCTTGTAGAGATCGTCCTTGAGGATTACCACCGAAGCAGATTCACTGGCGGCTGACGACCCGTGCGCTCCCATGGCAATCCCCACGTCGGCAGTCACGAGGGATGGGGCATCATTCACACCATCACCGACCATGAAGACGGGGTGGAGGTTAGCCGGTACGTTCTTAAGGGCCGCAATCTTATCTTTCGGTAGAAGGTCCGCCTTGATATTGGTGATTCCTACCTGGCTAGCGACCCGTTCGGCGATTGCCCGCTGGTCCCCGGTGAGCATCATCAGGTTGGTGACGCCAAGCCGTTGCAGGGTCGCCATTGTCTTCTTAGCCTCGGGCCGGATGTGGTCAGTGAAGGTGACGGCCCCGTAGTAATCGCCGTCTAGACTGACGTAAATCGCGGTGGTCTTCAGCAGGGGCTGGTCACTCTGCGGGGCAACATACTTGAGCTTGCCGACCTTAACTTGGTGCCCATCGATAGTGGCCGCAATTCCTTTCCCAGTGGTTTCAACCAGTTCGGTGACGGGGAGGAGTTTGACTGCTTGCTGGTTAGTAAAAGCCAAGAGGGACCGGGCCAGAATGTGGGATGATTCCTGTTCGGCACTGGCGGCCATTTGAAGAAGGTGGTCACGGTTGTCAGGGTCAGCTGGCCGGACCTCATCAACAGTCAACTGGCCACTGGTGATGGTACCCGTTTTGTCAAAGGCACCGGTTTTGGCGGCGGCTAGCTTCTCCAGGACACTTCCCGTTTTAACCACAATCCCGTTCCGGGAGGCCCGACTCATTCCGGAGACCATGGCTACTGGAGCAGCCAGAATCAGGGGACACGGTGAGGCGACGACGAGGACCTCGGCGAACCGCCGGGGGTCCTTGGAAATCCACCAGGAAACCAATGAAATCAGGATGGCAATGATGGTGAACGGAACCGCATACCGGTCGGCGAGCCGAACAAAGTGGGCTGGAGTGCTCTCGGCTTCCTTGACCAACTTTACCAGTTGCTGGTACTGACTATCTTTGGCCAGCTTGGTGACAGTCAGGGTAACGGCACTGTCGCCGTTGACCGACCCGGACATTACGGCATCACCGACGCCCTTGTCGACTGGCTTGGATTCACCAGTCAGGGAGGCTTCGTTGAACAGACCGTTTCCCTTGGTGATCGTCCCGTCAACGGGTACAAGCTCACCGGGCTTAACCAGAACGTTTTGGCCGACCTGGACGGCATCGACCTTGACGTCATGGGTACCGTCGTCACTCAGGACATGGGCGACCTGTGGCGAGTTGTCCAACAGGGCCTTGAGCTCCGTGTTTGCTTTCTTGGCGGCATAGTCTTCCAGGGCATCACCCCCGGTCAGCATGACCAGGATAACCATCGCTGCCCAGTACTCACTGACGGCCAGGGTAGCGACCACGGCTAGGATAGCTAACAGGTCGACCCCGTATTTGCCGGAGCGCAAGGTCTTAATCATCCCGACAAACATCGTCAAGGCAACCGCCGCCCCAACGACGGTCACGAGGATCTGAGCAAGAAGCGGGTAGTGAAGACCATACTGGAGGAAGACTGCAATCGCGGCAATCACGAGGATCAGAATCAGCTTTTGCTTATTTGATAGACGTTTCATGATAATTCTCCTCTCCATCTATTGATACCTTAATTATAGAATTATTTGTGATTCTATAACACCGCTTTCAGTGAAACTTATTAAAAATGC
>CAMCCW010000134.1 GCA_945873395.1 uncultured Lactobacillus sp.
AACGACCTGGGGAACCTCTTGAATCGGACCGTTGCCATGATCAACAAGTACCAGGACGGTAAGCTGGTGGCTGAAAACGACGCCACAACCCCATACGATGCTGACCTGGAGCAGACCGCAGCCGATGTGATTGCTGAATACAAGGATTTGATGGACAAGACCCACTTCGCTGATGCTTTGGCGGCAACTTGGAAGTTGGTTGCCCGGGCTAACAAGTACATTGACGAGACCGAACCATGGGTATTAGCCAAGGATGACAGCAAGAAGGAAGAACTCTCTGATGTAATGACCCACCTGGCCAAGAGTCTGCGGGTAATTGCCGCCCTCTTGCAACCGGTAATGCCAGATGCTCCAAAGGAAATCTGCCGTCAACTGGGCCTTCCTGAGGACCAAATTATTCTGACTGATCTGAGCTTCAACGACTTCCCAGCAGAGGCCCAGGTTGTCAAGAAGGGGACCCCAATCTTCCCACGGCGGGATGTCAAGGAAGAAGTCGAATTCATCAAGAGTAAGATGACGACGAACGAAAAGAAGAAAGGTCGTAAAGCAATGGAAGAAGCAAAGCAAAAAGCTCAAGAAAAGGCTAAGGAAGAAGAAACTACTGGCAAGAAGGCTATCCGGATTGATGTCTTTGACAAGGTTGAACTGAAGGTCGCTAAGATCACTTCAGCGGGACACGTTGAAGGGGCTGACAAGTTGCTCAAGTTCCACATGGATGACGGAACAGAAGAAGGTCGGCAGATCCTCTCTGGAATTGCTCAATGGTATCCAGACCCATCTGTCCTGGTTGGCAAGAACGTTATCATTGTTGCCAACCTGAAGCCACGGAAGATGCGTGGCGAGATCAGTCAGGGGATGCTGCTCTCCGCTGAAAAGGACGGGGACGTCAAGGTCGTAATCGCCCCTGATGATCTGGTTCCAGGTATGAGTGTTGAATAAAGCGGGCCAACAATGAGCAAGCACGCAAGTTGGCATAAAGTCTATGACTCGCATACCCACCTAAATGATGAGCCATTTTACGATGATGTGCCCGCCTTCATTGCCCGTGCCGACCACTATGGCGTCACGGCGATGAACATCGTCGGTTCGAATCGTCAACTTAATGACCGGGCAATTGCATTGGGACACCATTATCCCAATCTCCACCCGATCGTTGGTTGGCACCCGGAGGACCTCGCGACCTTTAACGCAACCGAGGAGGCTCACCTGAAGGAGCAGCTGAAGGATCCGACGGTGGTGGGAGTCGGGGAGATTGGCTTGGATTATTTCAATGACCAGCATTCGCCTCATGACCAGCAGTGGGCCCTGTTTGAAAAACAGCTGCAGTGGGCTCGTGACCTTCAGTTGCCTGTCTCAATTCACTGCCGGGATGCCCTGGCGGACACGTACGCTATCCTGAAGAATGCCCACCTCGTCGAGTTTGGCGGGGTGATGCACAGTTTCAACGGGAGCCCCGAATGGGCAGAGAAGTTCATGGACTTGGGGATGGCGATCTCCTTCAGTGGGGTGGTTAGCTTCAAGAATGCTACTGATGTTCACGCTGCTGCGCTGGCAACTCCACTGGATCGGATGATGGTCGAGACCGATGCCCCGTACCTGACACCGAAGCCATACCGGGGAAAGCAGAACGAGCCTGCCTTTACCAAGTTCGTGGTGGACGCGATTGCGGACTTGAAGGGTGTCGATGCTGAACGGGTCGCCTACCATACCTACCACAATGCAGTCCGACTATTTCTCAAGAATGGGGGACATGATGAGCAAGATTAAAGAAGTCATTGTTGTTGAAGGCAAGGATGACACCAAACAGATTCATAAGGCAGTTGACGCTGACACCTATGAAACCAATGGCTCAGCACTGTCGGCCGTTGATTTAGAACGGCTGAAGAAGCTCCAGGCGACTCGGGGCCTGATTGTCTTCACCGATCCCGATTTCAACGGGGAACGGCTGCGGAAGATGATTAGCGCGGCCGTTCCGGGTGTGAAGCACGCCTTCATCCGGCGCGACCAGGGAGTACCGGATGAGGCCCACGGCAGCCTGGGAGTGGAGCACGCCACTCCGGCAACCATTAAGCATGCCCTTGCCCACCTATATACGCAGACCACCGAGCCCACGGCTAACTTCACCATCCAGGATCTGCAGACGGCTGGCCTGACGGGCAATCCGCAATCGCGGCACCGGCGGGAACGGCTGGGCGCTATCCTAGGAATCGGCTACGGTAATGGTAAACAACTGGTCCACCGGTTGAACATGTTTCAAATCACGTCTGCTCAGTTCAAGCAGGCGCTGGCAAAGATTAAGCAGGAGGAAGATTGATGAGTCAGTCACCAGAAATTGGTAGTCGTACCCGGACCCGGGCGATCATGGAAAAGTATGGGATCCACACCAAGAAGAGCTTTGGGCAGAACTTCTTGACGGACCTGAATGTCCTTAACAACATTGTCACTGCCGCCAATATCACCAAGAATGACAATGTAATTGAGATCGGACCCGGAATTGGGGCGCTGACGGAGCAGCTAGCCCAGGCCGCGGGAGAGGTACTGGCGTTGGAAATCGATGCTGACCTAATCCCCGTCCTTGATGAAGTCCTCGCACCCTACGACAACGTCACTGTCCTCAACCAGGATGTCCTGGAAGCTAACCTGCCAGCACTGATTCAGGAACAGTTTACCGACCCGACCAAGCCGGTGAAGGTGGTCGCCAATCTGCCGTACTACATCACCAGTCCGATTCTGATGAACCTGCTGGCGAGTCCGGTTGATTGGGCAGCAATCTGTGTCATGATGCAAAAGGAGGTTGCCCAACGCCTGACCGCGGCGCCAGGGACCAAGCAGTATGGGGCCTTGACGCTGGCAATCGAGTACCAGATGGATGCCAAGATTGCCTTTGACGTTTCCCGGCGGGTCTTCGTACCGTCGCCCAACGTCGATTCGGCAATTGTTGTTCTGACTCCTCGCAAGCAACCGTTAGCGGTTCAACCCTTCGACAAACAAAAACTCTTTGGCTTCATCCGGGGCTGCTTTGCCCACAGGCGGAAGAGTCTCTGGAACAACCTTCAGGGGGTTATCGGCAAGCAGCCCGCGACTAAAGATAAGATGGCAGCTGTCCTGGATGAACTCGGCATTTCACCACAGATTCGGCCAGAGCGGCTGACTCTTGACCAGTTTATTTCCCTGGCCAATGCCCTCCATGCGGCCGATCTTCTGTAAATATCTTGCATCACACTAAATGGCATTATGGACACTAATCCGGTATAATGTTTAATATAGTGAGGTGGAAGATAATGCCAAATAGTATTGCTGAAATTAAGGAATTGCTGAACAGTCACATCGGTCAGCAGGTTAAAGTGAAGGTGCAGGCTGGTCGCAAGCGGGTGAAGACGCTAAGTGGCACGTTGAGTAAGACCTATCCAGCGATCTTCATCGTTCATCTGAATGGCGAAGGTGATGACCTCCAGCGGGTTTCGTACACATATGCTGACCTGTTAACGCATAATGTTTCACTTATTTTTGAATAAAATTAAGTCCGTACCAAATGTGTCTTTTTGGTACGGATTTTTTAGTCAGTGTAGTGTGGTTTGCTAATACTTGCCAGCACACCACCGGCATTAGTATAATCAAAATAAGATCTTTTTCGGGAAGGAGTGGTGTTCGCG
>CAMCCW010000135.1 GCA_945873395.1 uncultured Lactobacillus sp.
TTTACCGACGACGTGATTCACCAAAAATATTATCCGCAAAATCCCTGGTATAAACACTACCAAGATGACATCTGGGGTATTCCGCCGCATAATGATCAAAGTATATTTGAACAATACACCATCGGGATGTTTGCGGCCGGTCTAAATTGGCACGCCTCTTTTATCAAGTATCCACATTTGACACGGGTATTTTATAATTGGGACTTTCAAAAAATATCGCGGATGACAACCAAAGACGTCGAAACGATGCTTGACGATAAGGGCCTGATTCGTAATAGAAGAAAACTACAGGCAACTATTGATAATGCAAAACTCGTTTTAAGGATTGAGCGCCAGTACGGTTCATTGGATAACTACTTCTGGTCTTTAGTCAACTATAAACAAGAAAGAAAAGACGTCACCAAGTTAGCCGAACTGGGGACGACCAACAAACTTGGTGATAGAATTGCCAAACGAATGAAAAAAGATGGGTTCAAGTATGCCGGTCCTGTATCTGTCTGGTCATTTCTAAACTCAATTGGGATCGTTAGCTCTCGTATCGATCGAAAAGGAATTGAAAAATACCCAATCGACTACATCACACGTCCAGAAAGGCAAAGGCCAAATACATTCGATCTGACAATAGACAACTGACTTATTCCAATTCTAGCAATATTGGTGCATGGTCACGACGCTCACCCGTATCTAACGGACCAGCAACTTTTATCTTTTCCTGCAGTTTCTTAGATACCAGCCACTCATCTATCCGAATTCCTTTATCAATATTTTTAGGAACATTAGGCGCCCACCAGGTTGCATCATCTGTACCATTGGGAGCATATTTATAAGCATCGATTAGCCCTTGATTCAAGACCTCTTGATAAAGGGCTTTTTGCTTTTCAAAGGCTTTAGCTTCACGTGTCGTTATATTGGTATGCATAAGGTTTGAAGGCGGCAAAATAGCAAAGTCTCCAGCAGTGATTAAGGGCTTCACCGTATTTAATTTTCCTAAGTATAGAATCAATTTACTTAACCAGTAAGCGTGTTGCTTAGGATTGTGATACTCATAATGCGGTATGTAAGAATTTAACAGAAAATAGTTCTCAAATTCTAAGCCCAGTAATCGTCCTTCACCATCTAACTTCTGGGAGGCGATACTTGGTCGTAAAATCTTCTCAACATTTAGTCCCTGCTTATATAAAAACATTGTCCCACTATAACTGGTCTTGGCAGGAAGTTTTGCAGCGCGCCATACAATACTATATTTTGGAAAAAGTTTTTTAAGCGCTTTTAGACTAGTATCTTTAGGGCCAGTGGCAGGAACTCTTATCTCTTGAAATCCCAAGACATCTGGATCTAACTTAATAATTTTCCCTAATACTGTTCTGGTTTGCTTAGCTCGAGTAGAATTACCAGTTAGCATTGAATTCAAAGATGCAATATTCCAATTAACGTATTTCATCGTCTGATACTCCTAAAGATAATGGCTATCATCTAATAAACAAGCTTCCAATGTTTTATCTTTTCAGAACACTGGAAGCTTATTCATTATATACCATTTATTTAAGGTTCCGATTTTAGTAAATCCGTTTACTTACCCACCGGTCAATTTCACCGTAAATCTCCCACTTGCGGCTTGGCTCATTCAGGATCTCATGCATAAGGAACGGGTAAACGTGGAGTTCCTTATCCGGTGAGGAGATTTTAGCATAAGCTGTCAGCGCGTCACGGTAGGAAAGGAGACCGTCCGCCTGCCCCTGCAGGTAGAAGATAGGATCAACGATCTGGTCAATGTGGTCACGGAGGTAAACGGCCCCTTGGTAGAGGACATTTTCAATTCCCACCGTCAACTGGTGGAGAACTTGCGGGTTGTTCTTATACTTCTCGACCACCCGCTGATCGGTAACTAAGCCTTCGCCAATCGAATTAGGAACGACCTTCTTTTCGTCACCGGAAATTGGTAGCGACTTTGCCATGCCAATCTCTTGATCCTCAAGCATTGAAACCGGGTCGGTAACTATCATTCCATCGACGGTGTGCGGATACTTGGCCCCATATAAGAGGACCGTCTCTCCGCCCATACTGTGGCCGAGGATAAAGGTCGGCAAGTTCGAGTATTTGGCTTTGACCCGGTCGACCATTATCTTGAGATTGTCCGACAGGTCATCTGGTGATGCGAGGAAGCCCCGCTCGCCGTCAGAACCGCCATGGCCCAATTGGTCATAGCGAAAAACATTGTTGTCATGCTTGACCAGGTAGCTGGTGATCGGGTCAAAACGGCCGGAGTATTCCGCCAGGCCATGCGAAATAATGATATTGGCCTGCGGAGTCGCGGCAAGGTTCGTTCGTGTCAGGATCTTTAATCCAGGAGTTGCGGAGTCAATCTTATCAACTACTTCATCACCATAGAAACTCATACGGGGTTCCCTCCTTAATCTTTATTCCGTGATTGGAAATCACAATCTTATTGTAGACGTTTCTACCATTAAAATGAAGCGCTTACATCATTGCCACATTAGCAATCATACTGGATCACCCGCGGCCCTAGTGCTGAGAAAATTATTAAGATTGTGAAAAGTTAGTGGCTGGCCTATCCTACCCCTATTTTTTGCTAGGGCTTAACAAATGAGCTCCCACCAGATTCTTTCACATCTGGCATCAGATTTCCTAAACAAAAAAACGGTTTCATGTATAATTAAGCTGAAAGAGTCAATTAAATGGAGGGAACCCATGATGCTTAATGTTGAAAACATAAATATATACTACGGCCGCAAACTTGCTATTAAGAATGCCTCGTTTACCATTTCTCCCGGAGAAATTGTTGGCCTGATTGGGCCGAATGGTGCCGGTAAGACCACCATCATGAAAACCCTACTCGGCCTCACCAAATTCACTGGTAGTATTACCTTCGATGGTCAGCAGATCACCGCTAGCAACCACAAGGCCCTGGTTAACGTGGGTGCCCTGATCGAAAATCCTGCAATCTACCCGTTTTTGTCAGGAAAGGAGAATCTGGCGCTCTACTCGCAGGACAAAGACGACCTTAACCGGTTGATTAAGCGGTTGGGGATGACCTCCTACATTGACCGGCCGGCAAAGTCCTATTCGATCGGGATGAAACAGAAGCTCGGCATTGCTCTGGCCCTATTAAACAATCCCAAGTTAGTTATCCTCGATGAGCCAATGAATGGTTTGGATGTCGAAGCCACCATCTCAATCCGCAAAATCATTCACGAATACGCCGCGCATGGAACAGCCTTCCTCATCTCCAGCCACGTCTTGAGTGAGCTGCAAAAGGTCATGACCTCAGTAATCATCCTCAACCACCGGGAGATCGTCATGGACGTACCAATCGACAAATTCCAAAATGCTAAGGTCAGTCATTACCGGCTGAAGACAACCGCCAACGATAAGCAAGTTCAAGAGTTGCTGAGTACTAACAACTTACCGTTTGAGTACCAAGATGAAGCCTTTGTTATTAAGGCCCAAGATATTGCACCAATCCAGCAGCTGTTGTACCAGCATCAGATCCTGCTCACCGAGCTATCGCCGATCCGCAAGACATTTGAGCAGGCAATCGTCGGTGTATTAGAAAAGAAACGGGAGGCCGAATGATGAAAATACCTAAATTTCAAGAATAAGTTAGCCACTGGACTCAAATAAATAATACTGA
>CAMCCW010000136.1 GCA_945873395.1 uncultured Lactobacillus sp.
TTTCCCTTTTTCAATTCAAGTTTCAGAATTTACACAAAATATTTTACGCTCTCTATCAAAAGCAGCAAAAGTGGGGAATGGAATATGGGGTGGCTCCGCAAACAACTAAAGCCGCCCAGAATTCGCAATATAATCTTGGACGGCTTCTAAGATTTAATTTAATTGAAGTGGTGACACAACCATAACTTCCGTAACTCATCGATGGCGATCAGGACAATTGGGATGCATACCAGCATCAACCAATCACGACTGAGCAACGGAGCGGTGCCGAAGACGTCCCGTAAGAACGGTACGTTGCAGATGCACAGCAGGAGGACGATTTCGAAGATGATCCCGATGAAGATCATGGAGTTATCCCAGAAGTGCTTATTGAACATCGTGTTCCGTTCATAACGGATGTTCAGAACAGCCGCGATCTGGCAGAAGATAATCGTCGCCAGGGTCATCGTCGTGGCCTGACTATAGGCAAGCCCGCTGGCGGCCAGGTGTGGCCAAACCCGCCCGTTCAGGTAGTTGTTGAGGAAGTAGGCCGCGGTCGAGATGATTGACGCCAGCAGCCCGTACCAGAAGAAGGCCTTCAGCAACAATGACTTATTGATCAGGTGTGACTTTGGTGAACGCGGCGGGCGGTTCATGATGCCCTTCTCGGCATTTTCCTTCCCCAGACCGATTGCGGGGATCAGGTCGGTCCCGAGGTCAACGAACAGAATCTGCATGACGGTCAGGGCCAGTGGAATCGTTCCACCACTCAGCAGGAAGAGGACCGATGGGACGGCTTCCGGTTCGTTGGAGTTCAGAATATAGAGCAGGAACTTCCGAATGTTCTCGTAGACTCCCCGGCCTTCACGGATAGCCGCAACGATGGAGGCAAAGTTATCGTCCGTTAGAATCATGTCGGCCGCTTCCTTGGCGACGTCGGTCCCGGTAACCCCCATTGCGACCCCAATGTCAGCCTTCTTGAGGGCGGGGGCATCGTTGACCCCGTCACCGGTAACGGCAACGACCTCGCCCATCGATTGCAGTGTTTGGACAACCCGGTATTTCTGTTCAGGCGCCATCCGGGCAAAGACGATTTCACCCTTGAGTTTCTCCTTCAACTCATCATCGCTCATCTGCTTGAGTTCCTCACCGGTGACCACGGTCAGGGGCTTGTTAGGATCCACAATCCCAATGTTTTGGGCAATACTCTTGGCAGTTAAGCTGTAGTCACCGGTGATCATGATGATCTTAATGTGGGCGCGGTGACATACCTTGGCGGCCTTTTTGACTTCTTCCCGTGGCGGATCAACCATGACGGAAAGCCCGATGAAGGTCAGATCCTTTTCGACGGTGGCGATCGTTGCCGTGGTCAAGTCGTTGCTCATGCTGTCCGGCAGGCGCCGACCAGCAACGGCCAGAACCCGCAGACCGCGTCGAGCGTAGCCATCATTAGCGTCCATGATCTTCTGCTTGAGGTCATCAGTCAGTGGGACTACCTTGCCGTTGAGCAGGCAGGTGCTACAGTACTTGACGACCTGGTTTGGCGCTCCTTTAGTGGCAACGTTGAATTGGTGCTGGTCGTCAGGCTTCAGGATAACCGTCATCATCTTCCGGTCGGAGTCAAACGGCAGTTCCTTGATCCGCGGCGTTGCCTATCAAGGCCGCCTTTCTTGGCGACGACCTCCAGACAGGCCTCAGTTGGGTCACCGAGGACTGTGTAACGCTTGTGGTGTTCATCTGGTGGCACGATCCGGGCGTTATCCGCCAGTAGGCCACCCCGCAGTAGCTCGTTCAGGGTGTGATCGTTCTTAGGATCAATCGTTGTCGGGCCAATGTGAATGTGACCCTTGGCCTGGTAACCTTGTCCCGTAACCTCGTAGCTGTGATTCAGCGTCCACAAGTGGGAAACGGTCATCTGGTTTTGGGTCAGGGTCCCAGTTTTATCGGAGCAGATGACTGAGGCCGAGCCCAGGGTTTCGACGCTAGCCAGCCGTTTGACTAGAGCATTCTTCTTGGCCATCCGTTGAACCGCACCGGCTAGCGAAAGGGTGACGGTCGGCAACAGGCCTTCGGGGATGAAGGCTACAATCATACCCAGCGCGAAGATAAAGGCCTTAACGAAAGGGTAGTGAACAAAGAAAGTAGCAATGATGAAGAATACCACACTGATGGAGACGGCTAAAATCGACAGCTGCTTCGTCAGCACACCCAGCTCCTTTTGCAGGGGACTGCTCTCCTGCTTGACGTTCTGGGTCAGGGAAGCAATCTGGCCGAAGTCGGTGTTCATCCCGGTCTTGATGACCACCCCCGTGGCGTCACCCTTGACCACGGATGTCCCGGAGCAAATGATGTCATCCAGTTCGTAGTGGTTACCGTTGATAGCACTAACCGGGCGGGCGTTCTTGTTGACGGGGTTCACTTCGCCCGTCAGTGAGGACTGGTTGACCTGCAGGCTAGTGGCCTTGAGGACTCGGATGTCGGCCGGCACATCGTCCCCTTCCTCAACTCTGACCACGTCGCCGGGGACCAGATTCGTCGATAATACTTTGGCCTGTTTACCGTTACGGATAACCCGGCTGTATGAAGGCATCATCTCATTCAGCGCCTCGGTCGCTTTGTTGGCCTGGTATTCCTGCCAGAAACTGAAGCAGCCATTGATAATGTTAACCAGCCAGATGGCAATCCCTAGTTCAGCCAGCTTAGCGCAAAAGGCGATTATGCCGGCGATCCACAGGAGCCAGGCCATCGTACTGGTGAAATTACTCAGAAACTGCCGCCAGAGTGGAACTCCCTTGACCTTTTCCAGGACATTCTTGCCGTATTTTGCTTGGCGCGTTTGAACTTCTTGTTTGGTTAGCCCCTTGGCGGAAGTACCCATCTTTTGGTAAACCGCCTGGGGATCTTTCAGCATCGCGACTTGATCGATTTCATCTTTGGTTGTTGCGACCTGTTGATCCGCACTCATCTCATACATCTCCTCGATCTCTCTAATCGAATTCTTGCCAGTCTCAGCATTACCAACGAGGATTAGCTTTGGTTTATGAGAGAAGGAGGCTTTCGCAATAGTATGTTCTGGGTCCTTGCATAGACTAAAGTAGGTTAATAGTACTGTGCTTGCAAGCAACGAACATCTCAACAAGTGAAAATATAAGGCCTGTGTCGCTTTATAAGACAGATGGGCCGTCACTTAGGTATATTATATGCATATCTTCCGTTATATGTAATCTGTTTAGCATTGATATGTACACAATTATTATGATGTGTGCCAAAAATAGACAAAGGGTTGGTCTCTTATGCTTATGGGGTAGAATAAGAGCAGTTATGATTGGTTAAGGAGGGATGACCATGAATCACTACATTGCGTTTCAAAAAGTTGTTGAAACGGGGAGCTTCACGAGGGCTGCTGCTGAACTGGGATATACCCAGTCATCGGTCAGTCAGATGGTTGCCGCCTTGGAAGAAAACTGGGAATCAGGTTACTTATTCGCTCACATAATGGAATTCATTTGACGGCTGAGGGCCGGAAGATCTACCCGCAGTTCCGAAATAGAATCGGCTGATGAATTGTTGCTAGTTCATCAGCCGATTTTTGTTTGTAAAACTTGATTATAGTCAATTTAGTCTAGGCTGCGCCTCCCTATACTTAG
>CAMCCW010000137.1 GCA_945873395.1 uncultured Lactobacillus sp.
TGGTCCTTCTTACCCCAGTACTTGACCAGGGCAATATTGGTATGTGCTTTGGCAGTCGCCATTATTTTTCACCTCGTGTTGTGTCTAGCGGTTGAATCCAGGTTTGACGGGCACCATTTTTTTTAAGAATGGCAGCTAACTTCCGAGCCCCTAGGGCAGTTCGAGTGATGGCAAACATGCAGCCACCACGACCGCCACCAGTCAGCTTGGCGCCCAAGGCACCGTGGTGGATGGCCACGTCGATCAGGTGGTCGAGTTGTTCGTCACTAACCTGTAAGGCTTGGAGATCTTGCTGGGCGGCGTTTAACGTTGTACCTAACTTAAAAACTTCTCCCTTAGCCAGGAACCGCCGACTATCCTCAACTAGTTGCCCCAGGTGTTCAATATGCTCCTGAGCAAGCTGGTGATCAGTCTTGAGCAGATTTTGCACCGCCAGAATGGCCTCCTTGGTGGCCCCCTTACCCCCGGTGTCAGCGATGACCATCGTTGCTTGCAGGTTCATTGGAATAGGGGTGCCTTCATGTCCCTTGATGTAGTAGAGGGGCGTCTTAGAACTGACGGTAGCCGCATCGAGACCAGAGGGACTGCGGTGCGTAATCTGTTCTTCAACGTCAGCCAGTGCCAGCAAGTCATGTCGGCTGAGCGGAGCATCGTAGTAGTCGAAAAAGGCGCGGACAATGGCCACAGCGGTCGCAGCTGAGGAACCCATTCCACGCTCGGCGGGTAGTTGGCTGTCAATCGTCAGATGCCAGTAATCATTGGCTCCAGCAAAGTGTTCGATCAGTGTAGCGATTAATTGGCGAACCCCTTGCATGACGGGGGGCAGTTCGTGCCAGTCACCAGTATAATAGCGACTCTTAACCGTTTGGCCCTCGTCGGTAGGTGTTAGGGTGACCGTCAGTTTAACGTCGGGAAGAGGAAGGGCGATTGCTGGTTGCCCGTACACGACACTGTGCTCCCCCATTAAGATGATTTTCGCATGGCTCGTGCCAATCCCTTGTTCTTTCACCATCGTAACCTACTTTCTTCTCAAAAATTCCATTCTTCATCATAACTTAAAATTACGTATTAGAAAAGGGGCGACCCCTACTTGTTACTAAATCTAAACATTTGACAGGTATTCGTTAGTCGTCGCAAAAGACAAACGATTGGCAGATGGTGTATCATATAGGGTATAAATTATTGAAGAGATTCGGTGATAATGTGAGTAAACAAAAACAAACGCGCCGCAAGAAACGGAACAAGCAGGCGCCAATTTACGCCGTGGTGGACCTGGAAACGACCGGGACAAATGTTAACCACGGTGATCGGATCATTCAGATTGGCTGTGTATTGGTCCAGGATGGTCAGATCATTAATCACTTTGAGACCAAAGTTAACCCACGTGAAAAAATCCCGCACACGATTGTTCAGCTAACTGGGATCCATAACCAGGATGTCCGCAAGGCGCCGCTCTTTGAGGACGTTGCGGGGACAATCTATAGTTTGTTGTCGGGGACAATTTTCGTGGCCCATAACGTTAACTTTGACTTTCCATTCTTGAATGCGGAGTTGGAACGGGCTGGTTATCCGCAGTTGGC
Source organism: uncultured Lactobacillus sp. (assembly GCA_945873395.1). GTDB lineage: Bacteria > Bacillota > Bacilli > Lactobacillales > Lactobacillaceae > Limosilactobacillus. The sequence goes on from CAMCCW010000137.1 coordinate 1,581, forward strand.
CATTCCGGCGATTGATACCGTAACGATGAGTCAGATCCTATTACCGACCGCCCAGAGTTTTCGCCTTCGGGACCTGACCGGCTCGTTGAAGATTGAACACGACCATCCACACAGTGCGGTCTCCGATGCCGAAGCGACCGCCCAGTTACTGATTGACCTTCTTGATCGGGTACACCATCTCCCAACTTTGACCCTGGAGAAAATTGTGGAGCTGAAGCTGGCCCTGCCACAGCAAACGGCGGCGGTCTTTGAAAAAGAATTAGAACATCGGGTTGATCATCCCCAGCCGCTGACCGAGGATCTTTACGTCAGCCATGGTCTTGTCCTGCATAAGCAGCGTCCCCTGACGGTGGATAAGATAACGACCACACCCCGTTATCCCTCAACCAAGCGGGGGAAGGCTAAACTCTATGGCGACCACCTGACTGTCCGTCCGGTTCAGTCGAAGATGATGAACAGCATCTACAATAACTACACCCATGATGAGCCCAAGAGTATGATCGTTGAGGCCGGGACGGGAAGTGGTAAGACCCTTGGTTACCTGTTGCCACTGAGTTATGTTGCCTATCCTGACCGGCGAATCGTCATTAGCACGGCAACCAACCTCCTCCAGCAGCAGATTGCCCAGCAGGCCGTTCAGCAACTCAACACGGTTCTGCCATTTAAGATGAACGCGGTCGTCGTCAAGGGAAACGACCATTATCTGGACCTGGCTAAGTTTGCCCATTCCCTGAGTGTGGTGGAGGACTCTAAACTGGTCCAGCTGCTGAAGGCCCGGATCCTGGTCTGGTTGCTTTCGACCACCAGTGGGGATTTGGACGAGCTTAACTTGACTAGTCAGCAGTCGCCATACTTTACTGAGATCCGCCACCACGGGGTTAAGAGCCTTAATCCAGCAGGGGGCCTCTATAATGATGACTTCCTGGTGCGGCGGAACAAGCGCCTACAGCAAGCCAACATTGTGATCACCAACCATGCCTACCTTGTGGCTCATGCCCAGGAACTGGGGGATGGCACCCGGCGGCCATACCTGGTCGTTGACGAGGCTCAGCACCTCAGTGAAAGCATCCTGCGAAGGTCACGGCGAAGCTTTGATTTTCCTCACCTGCGGACTGCTATCCACGTCCTTAGTGGGCTAGTTGGCAATGGCGACGAACGTAATCTAAATGATATTTTCGCGGATCACGCCCTGGCTAGCTATAACGTGGAACTCCTGCGGGGGGATTTAATCAATATTGAGACGGCCCTCAACCGCTTCCAGCAGGCACTTTATCGGCAATTTATCCAGCAATCAACGGCTGGTGGAGAGAACGAGCTGATTGAACAGGAACTGGATAACCAGCAGCTCCAGCAACTCCTTGACATCAGTGGACCAGTGATGATGGAACTGGAACAGGCCCTGGGGAGTGTGCAGCTGCACTTCTCTGCTCTTCAACACATCTTCACCCAGCAGGCAGAACGGTGGCTGCCTAGTGACCGCTACCTGATGAGCCAGTTCCAGAGTCAGATGACGAAGCTGACCGCGGCGGACGCTACCCTGAACAAGTACAGTGAAACCCTGCAGAACCGGGGTGATTCAGCGGCCTTCTGGCTTACCATCCGCCAGTCCAGCGAGTATAGTGCCATGCGTCTAACCGGGGGCCTGCTGGAAGCTAACCATTACCTAACCGAGAATGTCTATCCATACTTTGCCCAGCCGTTATTTGTTGGGGCCACGCTTTTCTCATCCAGCCGGTCCCACTACCTTTACCAGCAACTGGACCTGGATCGGCGTTCGACGTTGGCTAAGCGCTTTGCCTCACCATTCGATTATCAGAAGCATGCGCGGGTACTGATTGCAACAGACGCACCTGTGCCAAACGCCAAGAACAACGCTGAATACGTGCGTTATCTGAGTCAAACCATTTACCGCTTGACCAAGAAGACTAACTGTCAGACGATGATCCTCTTCAATTC
>CAMCCW010000138.1 GCA_945873395.1 uncultured Lactobacillus sp.
GGAAGGCGTTGACCGTGTAGGCAACCGTCCCGATCAGGATGACGTGGTTGCGGAAATTAAAGTGCTGGGCGAAGTAGACAAAGGCCAGGCCAACACAGTACATCCGGACCATTGCGATCACCTGGTAGGCCATGGTCATCTTGGCGGCCGGGAAGAGGAGGGCCAGGTAGGCGAACACATCCCCGATCGTATAGTAGGAATAGACTTGGAAAGTATCGGTTCCCAGTCCCATCTGCCAGGACCAGAACGTCAGCCGGCTTGGGTGGTGGAGAAATTCAATCAAAGCCGCCCGGTACTTGACCAACAGCGGCAGGTGTTGGTTGAGGGCGTCCTTGCTGAGAATGAAGGTGTGCCCGGTAACCAGGTAGGTACCGAAGATGCAGGCCGCCAGAAAGATGAACATGACGGTGTATTCCAGATAGAGTTTCCGCAGGCCATGCCGGCGGGTGAATGAAAATTCCATGATTGCTCCTTGAAAACGTAAAAAATAAATCCTTAATATTTTAGCATTTAATCGCTATGGATGCAGAAAAAGGTCAGATCTTATTTGTAATCTTTGGTGGAGAATAATATAGTATATTTAGAGATGAAGTCGTCAGGTTCATGGTGTACAAAAGCCCTCAGCAAGGTTGCAAGATGCTGAGGGCTTTTGCTATTTCTTATCGTGGTGTTTTCCCTGCTGCTGATCGATCAATAGCTGCTTGATCTCGTTAAGTTCAGCGTGGAGTTCATGATTTTCAGCTTCCAATCGGTTTAGTTGCTGACCAACCTTAGCTTCGTCCTCTTTGGCGAAAAATTCGGTGATTGTCCCGGTCAGCATCCCGATGAAACCAATGCCGAGGAGCATCAGGATAATGGCGGCACCCCGGCCAATCCCGGTCTTGGGGATGACATCTCCGTAGCCGATGGTCGTAGCGGTCGTGATGGCCCACCAGAGCGCGGTTTGGTAGGAGACCCGCTCGGAGATGCAGAACATGGCGGCGGCGACCATAATTACGGCAACACTGATGTAAAGGTAGTAAACCAGTTCGTTACGTTTAAAGAAGGTTGCTAGCCGGCCGGTGAAACCAATCAGGCGGAGAAGGCGGAAGAGTTTCAGCATCTTGAGGGTCCGACCAATCTGGGAGATCCGGAAGAATGAGAATAGGGAACTGGCGGGGATGATCGAGAGTAGGTCAAAGATGTTGTTCTTGAAGAAGGCCTTCTTATCCTTGGCCCGAGCGAGACGGGTGAAGTAGTCGATGGTAAAGACCAGCCAGATTCCGTTATCGATCAAACTATACGGGTAGGCATCGATGTTGATCTGCTTGGCATAGTAGGCGATCAGCATGACGATCGAGATGATTGCGAGGATCGCGATGATGATTTGATAAGTAATGTAGGTTAGTTTATTGTGCACGGTTTGCGCCACTTTTCGCAGTTAAATTTAGTTTCTGTAATAATAATAGTATAATTAAGATAAATACAGTAGTAGATTTTTGACTTTGGGTTGAAAATCGGTCATACTTTGACCACCAATAATAAAGAGATGGGGACAGAGATGCTTAATAAGAGTGACTTACAGTTGATTGAATCAGAATTGATTGCCATGGAAGAACCCTACCTGGCGACCCTGGCCAACGATATTCACACGAATGAGGCCGACTTGATGGCGGTTCACCGGGGAGAGACTTTTGTCACGAGCCTCAGCTTGAGTGTCCTCCAGCGGATCAATGCCTACTTCCGCGACTATCCGCCGTTTAACAGTGACACGGGCGAAGTCATCGATGACCTTGACCAGCTGCGGCTGAGCTGTGATTACCGGCATATCCGGGACCTTCTCCAACAAGAGATTGTCGAGTACAACTTCTACCATGACACGAATCTGGACGCTTACAGTCCGATCTGGATCGAGCGGGACAGCCAGACCGCACCGGGTGAGGGGTATCGGGCAATCGTTAACTTCTACCTGCCTGCACTCGGCGGGGTACCGCAGAGCGAGACGACCCTTTACCAGAGCTTGGTGGGGGACGTAATGACCGAGATGGCGATTATGGGCTGGCAGTTTGAATAGTTTGTCGCAGAAATTACAATGAAAGTGGGGGATGATGAACATGAATAAGACGTTTATGAGTGGTTATTACCAAGGTGTCATCGAGGTGGCGCCAGCATCGTTGTCCGCTGCCAAGGTTGAGGAGCTGGCCGTGACGATGACCATCCAGCATCTGCGCCATGCTGGGGAGGCCGTCACGACTATCCATGATTTCCTCGTGGATGACCTGCACGCTGACGCCCGCCTGGTCAGCCGCTACATCAATTGCAACGCGGACGAGCTGGAGACTGCCCAGGCGCGGATCCTTGCCAGTGCTTTCAACTAAAGGTTAATTCATAATTCCCGTTTATTTTCAGATAGGCGGGAATTGTTTTTATCCTAATCTAATTTTAATCTTTTCTTAATTAAAATAATCTGCTACAATAATAAAAATTAATTATAAAAGGATGTGATTAGGATGGAGAAACCACAAAACACTACTGAGGAGCTCAACCGTTCCTTGGGTCTGTGGTCAGCATTATCAATCGTTATTGGAACGATCATCGGTTCCGGAATCTTCTTCAAGCAAGCTTCAGTATTGGATAGTGCGGGTTCCTCCACCCTGGCACTGCTGGCTTGGGTCATCGGTGGGGTGATCACCCTGACCTCTGGACTAACCATTGCGGAAATCGGGGCCCAGATGCCTTACACCGGTGGCCTCTATGTCTATATTGAAAATATCTACGGGCGACTGCTGGGCTTCCTGTCTGGCTGGATGCAGGCCATTGTCTACGGTCCAGCAATCATTGCATCTGTGGCCGGTTTTATGAGTATCCTGATGACGGAGCTTTTTGGTCTGTCAGCAGCCTGGCGAATTCCTCTGGCGGTGGTAACAATCCTGGCAATTGGGGCCATGAACCTCCTGGATAACCGGGTGGGGGCTGGCTTTGCGATCTTGACGACCGCCGGGAAGCTGATTCCCATCGCGGCGATTATCATCTTCGGCCTCTTCTTCGGTCATGAGGATGCGCTCGGCCAGACGGTCAGCCAGGTTCAACAATCTAGCGGTAACTTCGGGGTAGCCGTACTGGCAACCCTGTTCGGTTACGATGGTTGGATCCTGATTGCCAATCTTGGTGGGGAAATGAAGAATCCGCAGAAGATCCTGCCTAAGGCAATCATTATCGGGATCACAACCGTCCTGGTGATCTACACCCTGATTACCTTCGGGGTCTTCCGCTTCTTGCCAGCAGCCAAGATTCACCAGCTGGGTGAAGGGGCTACTGGCTACCTGGCAACGGCAGCTTTCGGGAAAGTCGGTGGACGCCTACTGTCAATCGGGATCATCATCTCGATGATGGGGACGATCAACGGGAAGATTATGACCTTCCCCCGAATTGTTTACGCCATGGCTAAGCGACGTGACTTGCCATTTTCACGTTACCTGTCATACGTTACCCCAAAGGCGAAGGAGCCGGTGGTCGCG
>CAMCCW010000139.1 GCA_945873395.1 uncultured Lactobacillus sp.
GTCTCGACACGTCATGCGCGGGATTGCGATCGCAGCATTGGCGTCAACCATGTGGGGGATTTCTGGAACCGTCCTCCAGCTGATCTCGCAGAACCTGGCAATTCCAGCTACCTGGATGCTTTCCGTGCGGACACTGGTCACCGGGGTCATCCTGCTTGTAATCAGCGCCTTCATGTACGGTAAACGGATCTTTAATGTTTTCAAGACCCGGGCCACGACAATTTCGGTAGTGACTTACGCAATCTTTGGCTTAATGGCTAACCTGCTGACCTTCTATTATGCTATCCAGCGGGGAAATGCCTCAGCAGCGACGATCCTGCAATACCTGTCGCCGTTGTTCATCGTCCTCGGTGGCATTGTATTTCTTCACCGGCGGCCGTTCAGAAGTGATATTATCGCCTTCATTATTGCCCTGATTGGGGTGGTGTTGAGCATCACCCGCGGGAACATTACGAAGCTGGCGATTCCGTTTGATTCCCTTCTCTGGGGAATTGGCTCCGGGATTACGGCAGCATTCTACGTGGTCCTGCCCCAAAAGGCCGCTGAGAAGAACCCACCGATCGTTGTTCTGGGTTGGGGAACCATGATTGCGGGGATCCTCTTCAACCTCTACCGGCCATTCTGGGTTAATCCACCGCAAATCTCAACGACCCTGGTTGCCTCGGTTAGCACGGTGGTCCTGTTCGGGACGATCTTACCGTTTGGCCTTTTGATGGAGGCTACTAAATACGCGCCATCTGACGTTGTCAGCATCATGGATGCCCTCCAGCCAATCGTTACTTCGATCTTGAGTGTGATCTTCTTCCACCTGGTTCTGAACTGGGTCGAAATTCTCGGTATTATCCTAGTAATTTTAGCCATCTACATCCTTCAAGAAGGACGGCGGCGGAAGCTCAAGGGAATCTGATCGATTAGTTAATAATGAAAAGCGCTGAATTTCAGTTATCAAAGACTGAAATTCAGCGCTTTTATTTTGAACTTAATTTAAGTTTGGTAATTACTGGCCATTACCATTGTCAGCTGGTTGCGTTGCTGGTGCGGAAGCTGAACTCGAAGAAGCTGCTGGAGCACTAGAACTGCTTGCTGACGTGGATGTAGAGAAGATAGACCGGGATGAGGATGATTCCTCAGAACGGCTACTATTGTTCTCGCTGTTACGTTCACTACTGGATGATTCGCTACGGTTCGAACTAGCAGAGGACGATGAATTGCTGGTGCTATCCTGGTCGCTGTCGTCATCACCGGTATCGTCAGCGGCGTATTCGAGCGCCCACTTAGAATCCTTGATGACGAATTGCCGTTTGCCATTAACCCGGACGGCTTCAACCGTATCAGGCATTGACCAATTGCTTGCGTGGCTTTGACTATCAAGGTAGTCCATCAGGTCGCGGTACAGGAGAATAGCTGACTGTGTACCTTGATCACTGAGCCCAGGCGACTGCATAGGGTGGTCGTAACCGGTCCAAACAGCGATGGAGTAGTTCTTGGTGTAACCGGCCATCCATGAATCCATGGCGCCAGAATGACCGCTACCGGATGGGTAGTTAGTTGTCCCAGTCTTACCGGCTTGGTTAACGCCATCGAGCTTGGCAGCACTAGCACTTCCTTGTTCGGATTCGTTGAAGACACCCTTGAGCATTTCGGTAATCATGTAGGCGGTTGCTCGACTCATTGCCCGCTTACCTCGTGGGTTAAACTGCTTGACGTTACCATCCTGAGTGGTGATGGAACTGATATAGTACGGCTTGTAGTAGGTTCCGCCGTTAGCAAAGGCCCCATAAGCAGCCGAGATTTGCAGTGGCGAGATGTAAAGGGCAATCCCACTCTGCAGGGTATAAGGATCCTTCTGGGAAATCCCCAGACCATTGACAAAGTCAGTGGCGCGCTTGATGCCGACTTCTTGAAGGGTCCGAATGGCGGGAACGTTCCGTGATTGGACGAGGGCTTCGCGCATGGTCATGGAACCCTTGTACTTATTATCAAAGTCCCGCAGAACCTTGTTCGTACCAGGGTAGACGAAGCGCGTATCTTGAACCCGCTTAAAGGTTGGCCATTGTAGGTATTCGATCGCCGGACCGTAGTCCATCAGAGGCTTAGCAGTTGAACCAGAACTCCGGTTAGTCTGGACAGCCCGGTTCAGGCCGTAGACGACGTTACCGGTGTGCCGGCCACCAAGCATGGCGACGACCTGACCATTGTGGGGATCAGTAACAGCGACCCCAGTCTGCATCTGGTCACTCTGGAAGGAGACGGAGTTGTTAGCAGCGTCATAGAGGTGCTCTTGCGCATCAAGATCAAGGTTAGTGTGCACCTTCAGACCATCGTTGTAAGGGTTATACCCCTTAGCCTCCAGGTCGGCCAGAACTTGCTTGACGTAGGCATCAATAACCTTTTCTTTCACTCCGGTACCGTTATTAGAAGTGTTCCCGTGGTCAGGGTCAAGGCCGTCAGTGACGCTTTCGCTAGCAGCCTGGTTGGCTTGAGACTGGCTAATGTACTTACTCCGCACCATGGCGTTCAGCACTTCGTTTCGTCGTTGGGTGGCGTACTTAGTGTTACTTGCCAATGGGTTATAGTAGGTAGGCGATTGTGGCATTCCTGCGAGGAGGGCCGACTGAGAGAGGTCCAACTCGTCGAGATCTTTACCATAGTAGTATTGGGCCGCGGTCTGCATACCGTAGACCCCGTTACCCATGTACACCTTATTAATGTAGAAATTGAGAATCTGGTTCTTGCTGAAGTGCCGTTCAATGTTGATGGCGAGCCAGGCTTCTTGGGCTTTCCGCTTGAAGGTCCGATCAGAGGCGGCAGTCGAGAAGACTGATAATTTGACTAGCTGTTGGGTCAGGGTACTACCACCCTGCATACCAGCAGAACGGCCAAAGATGTTAGATGTCGCTGCCCCCATGATCCGGATCGGGTCGACCCCGTGGTGCTTGTAGAAGCGTCGGTCCTCAATTGCGACCACCGCATGCTTCAGGTTATCCGGGACCTGGTCGCTCTTCGCGTATTCCCGCTTTTGAGCACCCAGCCGGGAGATGACCCGGTTTTGGTCGTCATAAATCGTGGTGGTATTTTGTCCCGCTAACTCACTTCGACTAATCCGGGGCGCACTTGAAGCGTAGTAGAAGAACAGGGCAGTACCGGCAACGAATAGTAAGATGATAATCCCAAGAATCCAAAGGAGGATTCGTTTGACGAGTCCTCCGTGTCGCGGCTCATCATCGTAGTCATAATCATCGTAGTCGGCTTTGTGTCGGTCGCTACGACTCGGTTGATCATTACTTGTCATGATAAACTCCTTTGTGTTCGGCAGCGATGATTTGATCGACTGCCTTTAAATATGGTAGGCGAGGGTTAAGCTGATACTCAATTTGAAACCCCCATCGTTGAATATCGGTTAACGAAATTGACTTGCGGCCACCCTGATCACGCTTGTCCCAATAATGGAATAAAATAGTTGCTGGTAATAGGTAGACAAGGTCT
>CAMCCW010000140.1 GCA_945873395.1 uncultured Lactobacillus sp.
GCTTTCCCTTTTTCAATTCAAGTTTCAGAATTTACACAAAATATTTTACGCTCTCATTTTAATTGTCTAATATTAAAGGTTCACTGAACATTTAATGATTTTCTTGTCTTCCACGTATTGTAAGCGCTATACTAATTATGAAACTTGCTTTATGAGGAGGATTTTTTAATGGATGCAGATATCAAATGGTTAGACGACCCGGAGACTTTCCGGGTCAACCAGCTTCCTGCGCACAGTGACCATCATTACTATGGCAACTATGCAGAGTGGGCAGCCGGCGATAGTCGCTTTACACAGTCCCTCGATGGTCAGTGGCAATTCAAGTTTGCCAAGACTCCCCAAGAACGTTTGCACGGCTTCTATGAATTGGACCAGGATACCACGGATTTTGATTCAATCACGGTACCGAGTGAAATCGAATTGAATGACTATGCTCAAAATAACTACATTAACACTTTGATTCCGTGGGAAGGGAAGATCTACCGGCGGCCGGCATATGCGCTGAGTGCCGACGATGACCAAGCCGGTTCCTTCAGTACCGGGGCCGATAATACGGTCGGTATGTACCGGAAGACCTTTGACCTGGATCCCGCCCTGCGTGGTAAGGCTGTCCGGGTTCGTTTCGAAGGGGTCGAACGGGCTATGTATGTTTGGCTCAACGGCCACTTCATTGGTTACGCCGAAGACAGTTTTACCCCATCCGAGTTCGACCTGACTCCTTATATCCAGGATGAAGGGAACGTGCTGGCTGTTGAAGTCTTCAAGCACAGCACTGCTTCCTGGATCGAGGACCAAGATATGTTCCGTTTTTCTGGGATCTTCCGGAGTGTTAACTTGCTGGCTCAACCGGTGACCCACGTTGAAGATATGACGATCCGCCCGGTAGTAGCGGATAACTTCAAGGACGCCCTGTTCAACCTTAACCTTAAGCTTACTGGTGAAGAGTCCGGCGATGTGCGGATCATAGTTAAAGATGTCGATGGTAACAACCTGTTGGATCAAACCCAGCCGGTAGCCGCCAATGTCGACTTAGATAATATCGACTTTAAGGATGTCCACCTTTGGGATAACCACGATCCGTACCTTTACCAACTCCTGGTTGAAATCCGGGACGAGCAGGGACAGCTGGTAGAATTGGTACCATACCGGTTTGGCTTCCGGCGAATCGAGATTAGCGACGATCACGTAGTCCTGCTTAACGGTAAGCGGCTGATCATCAATGGGGTTAACCGGCACGAGTGGGACGACCACCGTGGCCGGGCCATTACAATGGAAGACATGGGGAAGGACATCGCCACCTTTAAGGAAAACAACATCAATGCCGTCCGGACGTGTCACTACCCAGACCAGATTCCGTGGTACTACCTCTGTGATCAAAACGGAATCTACATGATGGCGGAGAATAACCTTGAGTCCCACGCTACCTGGCAGAAGATGGGCGCCATTGAGCCATCTTACAATGTTCCTGGATCAGTACCACAGTGGAAGGAAGCCGTGGTCGATCGGGCCCGGAGTAACTATGAGAACTTCAAGAACCACACGGCGATCCTTTTCTGGTCGCTGGGGAACGAATCATTCGCCGGTGACAACCTGGCAGCCATGAACAAGTTTTACAAGGAGCACGATGACAGCCGCCTGACTCACTACGAAGGCGTTTGCCACACCCACGACTACAGTAAGCAGATCCCGAGTCTGGATCCGAAGAACTACCTGCCGGCTGGGGGTACCAAGGACTACCGTGACCAGATCTCCGACGTGGAGAGCTGGATGTACCTGCCACCAAAGCAGGTGGAGGAATACCTGAAGAATAACCCTGATAAGCCATTCATGGAGTGTGAGTATATGCACGACATGGGTAACTCTGATGGGGGTATGGGTTCCTACATCAAGTTGCTCGACAAGTACCCACAATACTTCGGTGGCTTTATTTGGGACTTTATTGACCAGGCAATTGCGGTCAAGGATCCGATCAGTGGTAAAGAAGTTATGCGTTATGGCGGTGACTTCGATGATCGGCACTCTGACTACGAATTCTCGGGTGACGGCCTGATGTTTGCGGACCGGACACCAAAACCAGCAATGCAGGAGGTACGGTACTACTATGGCTTACACAAATAAATTACACGTCATTTACGGCGACGGCGCCCTCGGGGTTGCTGGCGATGATTTCCACTATATTTTCAGCTACGAACGCGGCGGATTAGAATCCTTGAAGATCAAGGGGAAGGAATGGCTTTACCGGGTCCCAACCCCGACTTTCTGGCGGGCCACGACTGATAACGACCGGGGCAGCGGCTTTAACATCCGCTCCGCTCAGTGGGTAGCGGCTGACCTCTTCCAGAAGTGTGTGGGCATTGACCTGACCGTTGGTGATCACCACTTCGATGAATTGCCGGTAGCACCTAAGACAAACGACTTTGATGGTGCTGAGGAGGCTGATGGGGTTGTCATCAGCTATACTTTTGAGACCCTGACGACGCCGGCCACCCACGCCACAGTCAGTTATGATGTCCAATCTGACGGCCAGATCAAGGTCGGCGTCCGTTATACCGGGAAGGCTGGCCTGCCGGAGCTGCCTGTCTTTGGCCTGCGGATGATCATGCCAACGGAAGCCACTGGTTTCACTTATGAAGGCCTGTCGGGCGAAACCTACCCAGACCGGATGGCGGGTGCCCAGCACGGTACCTTTAAGGTGGACGGTCTGCCGGTTGCCAAATACCTCGTTCCGCAGGAAAATGGGATGCATATGGCAACGGATTGGGTTACAATAACTCGTAATACCACTCAGAACAATGCAGACCATGACCGGGCATCATTCAGTCTGAAGGTTGCCAAGGACGATCAGCCGATCAACTTCAGCTGCCTGCCATACACGGCTGAAGAGCTGGAAAATGCGACCCACATTGAGGAACTGCCACTGGCCCGGCGCACGGTCCTGGTAGTTGCGGGTGCCGTTCGTGGTGTCGGTGGAATCGACAGTTGGGGCGCTGATGTTGAAGAACAATATCATATTCCAGCTGATAAGGATATTGAATTTTCATTTGTTTTGAACGCTAAATAAAAAAATAGTTATGTTAAGCGCGAACACCGCGGTTTTAGGAGAACTCTCTTCTGAAACCGCGGTGTTTTGGGCTTTGTTGTACATCATGCCTATTTGAGTATGAAGAAAAACGTTATTGGAATTTAGTTTAACGTTTTACTAGATTAGAATATAATACTATTATACTTTTGAAGTCTTGCATTTTTTGATCTTTAAAACAATACCCTATAAATCTATTTTTTGAGCGTACGCTATTTTAGAAGATTCGCTTGTTAAATTATCAGTAGATTAATTGCCATTATTAGCATTGACAGTCCATGAAGTTGTTGCTATTTTCATTAAGGATTAAGTTAATAAATCTTTACTTTCTTTGGATAGTTTATGTTAAAAAAGAGAGTGTCAAGAAGTTTGTGTAAATTAGAAAGCCTTAGCGTATGATTTAG
>CAMCCW010000141.1 GCA_945873395.1 uncultured Lactobacillus sp.
TAGAGATGTTAGTACGCTATCGAAAAGATTACCAAAAGATCGCAATGGGATTGCTCTCTTTGCTTCCTGAACTTCGCGATGAGCAGCGGTTTAAGGATGAGTTTCATTGGGCGCTGGAGGAGGCGAATCCGATCTACCTCTGGAAGGACCAGGAAGATAATCATTTCATTGCCGTAGTTATCTTGGAATTAGGCACTGACTATGTCCTACTACGGCGAATCTCCTTTACGCCGAGTGAACGGTCTGGACGCAATGTTTATGCCCTCTTGACCGCAATTCACGAAGAATACCCGGACCGTCGGCTGATGGGAACCTTGAGTACGCAACCATTGATTACAACGTGGGGGAAGGCTAATGAGTGAAAATGAAACCGTAACGGCTAGTCAACAGCCAACCTTGAAGCTTGGCGGATTTGAGGGGCCCCTTGACCTCCTGTTGCACCTGATCCGGGAGGCTAAGATGGATATCTATGATATTAAGATTGCCACCATTACCAGTCAGTACATGGATTACCTCCATCAAATGAAAGCTCACCGGTTGGAGATCGCCGGAGAGTACTTTGTAATGGCCTCCACCCTGATGCGGATCAAAAGCCAGCTCCTCCTTCCCCAAGCGCCACCGCTTGACGATGAGGAGCCGGCTGAAGAACCGGTCGATCCACGGCAAGAGCTGGTCGACCAGCTGATTGAATACCAGCGATATAAGAAGGCGGCCGACCACCTCAAGGATAAGGAGAGCTACCGTCAACAGGAGTATACCCGGCCAGCCATGCGGGTTCCCCGTGATCTGGTAAGTGAGCAGGTCGCACCCGGGGTTAGTCTTGAACAGCTCCAGGAAGCCTTTGCCCAGGTCCTTAAGCGTCACCGCTTTATTCAGCCTGCCGTGGAAACCGTGGCCGCTGAGAAAGTCAGTGTTGCCCAGCAGATGCGGACCGTCTTTGAAAAGGTGATGGCCGGTCCCCAGCGCTTTGTTGACCTGTTAACAAGTACGGTAACAAAGGATGAACTGGTCACTACCTTTTTAGCAATCCTGGAACTGGCTAAGCACCAGGCTGTGCATATTGAGCAGGCAGGACTATTTGCACCAATAATTATTAAGGAAGGTTTGAAGAGTGATGACTACCGAAATAACGAATACCGCCCAGATTGAGGGCCTGCTGTTCATCAGTGGGGATGAAGGAATCACGGTTGGTGACCTGGCGAAAATCACTGGCTTTATGAAATCAGCAATCACTGCCACCCTTGACAAGTTAGCTGAGCGTTATGCGGCTGATCCTAATAGCGCACTGGTGGTCCTACATAGCGGTCAGACCTACCGCTTGGCAACTAAGCCGGCCCTGGCACCGGTGATCAAGCAGTACTTTGAGATCCCGCTGACGGTACCGCTGACCAATGCCCTATTAGAGGTTTTGGCAATCATTGCCTACCGTCAGCCAATTACCCGCCTGGAGATTGATGAGATTCGGGGGGTTCAGAGTTCGGGTTCATTGCAGAAGCTAATGGCTCGGGGACTGGTGGATACTCATGGCCGCCTGGATGCTCCTGGTCGCCCATTTCGTTACGTTACGACGGAGAGTTTTCTGGACTACTTTGGTCTGTCATCACTGGACGATCTGCCACCGCTGCCGGAGCAGGAGGATCTCGACAGTGCCGATTTGAGTGGGGACCTCTTTTTGGCTGCGTTTCAGTCCCGTAAGCAAGGAGGAAAAGATTGATGGAAAGATTACAGAAGGTAATGGCCGCGGCGGGAGTAGCCTCACGACGCGCCTCTGAAAAATTGATTCAAAGTGGCCGGGTTCAGGTTAACGGTGAGACAGTCACCGAGCTGGGAACCAAGGTCAGTCGCCATGACAAAGTCGAGGTTGACGGGGTACCAATTCACCGGGAGCCACACGTTTACTACCTATTAAATAAGCCCCAGGGGGTCATCTCCAGTGCCCATGATGATAAGGGACGAAAGACCGTGGTGGACATTCTCCGTGAAGACGAGGTTGAGGAGCGGATCTACCCAGTTGGGCGGCTAGACTACGATACTACCGGGATCCTTCTTCTGACGAATGATGGAGCGTTGGCTAATAAGTTGATGCACCCTCGCTTTGAGGTTGCTAAGACCTATGTTGCGAAGGTCAAAGGAATCATTCAAAACGATGAGTTGAAACGTCTTCGTCTGGGTGTCCGGGTTGATGGCCGGAAGACGAAGCCAGCTAAGACCCGGCTGAAGGAAGTTGATCGCCATCATCAGACCAGTCTGGTGCAATTAACGATTCATGAAGGTCGCTACCACCAGGTCAAACGGATGTTTGAAGCGGTTGGCCATCCGGTAATTAAGCTGCACCGGGAAACTTACGGTTTCTTAAACCTTCAGGGACTGCAGTCGGGGGAATTCCGGGAATTGCGGCCCGAAGAGGTTACCAAGTTAAAGCAACTGTAACTCGCAGTTTGCGTTGACTTGGACAAAATTATTGACGGACGAGGCAAAGATCGCTAAAATTAAATTGTAAAAAATTGAAAAAGTTGTCTTCAAGGCGCGGTGAAATTCCCGACCGGCGGTGCAAGCCCGCAACCCACACCAAGTGGTTGATCCAGTTGAATCCTGGAGCCGACAGTATAGTCTGGTATATAGAAGAGACTTCTACGTACGTTAACCCTAATTAAAATAGGCGCTGCTGACAGTTATTTGTTGGTAGCGCTTTTTCTTGTTTGTGGGGCCGACTGAAGGCAATCTCAATGGAGGTTGTTATTATGACAGTATCGCATTTACGTATCCAACGGTTGGTAGGGATTGCCTGCCTGGGAGCACTTGCCTTTATTTTAATGTTGTTTGAGTTTCCTATTATCCCCATGGCTTCCTATCTTAAGATCGACTTTTCAGATGTTCCCGTCTTGATTGGGGGCTATATTTACGGTCCGGTAGGGGGCATTGTGATTGCCGTGATTAAGTGCTTGATTCATGGTATGATTCGGGGGTTCTCAGTCGGTGAACTAATCGGGCTTCTCGGTGACTTTGTCTCATCGCTGGCGATGTTATTACCGTTCTGCCTAATCTGGCGGAAGAAGCCCCAGTGGTCACAAAGAAAACAGCTTCTGGTCGGGATTGTTACGGCAACGGTGGTTTTGACCGTGGTCATGTCGCTACTGAATTTATGGGTTCTGACACCACTGTACATGGCGGTCTGGAACTGGAAATCAACGCTGCCGGTTTCACAGCTAGTGGCCCTCGGCGTTTTGCCATTTAATATTATCAAGGGTCTGTTGGTTACGGGAATCTTCGCCATTGTAGCGACGCAGCTAAAGTCCTGGTTGACAACTCACCGTTACCAATAGGGATGCTTAGCAATTAAAAATAGAGGATCACAGTAAAAATCATTTTACTGCGGTCCTCTTTTCGCGTATTTC
>CAMCCW010000142.1 GCA_945873395.1 uncultured Lactobacillus sp.
GTACCTTAACCCCCCAGTTGAAGGAGGTCCGGGTAACGGCGAGGTCTTCCAGGCCCGGCTTCAAGAAGTTATTGACCATCTCGTTCATCCGGGTGTGGGGTTCGATGAAGTCCGGGTGTTCCTTGTAGTAGTTCATCAACCAGTCCGCGTACTTACTCATCTTGAAGAAGTAAGATTCTTCCTTAACCAGTTGAACCTCGTGGCCAGACGGGGCCTTCCCACCGATCACCTTACCGTTATCATCACGGTAGACTTCCGCCAATTGACTTTCAGTGAAGTACTCCTCATCGTCTACGGAATACCAACCGGTGTATTCACCCTTGTAAATATCCCCTTGGTCGACGAACTTTTGGAAGATCTTCTGAACGGCCTTTTCGTGATAATCATCGGTCGTCCGGATGAACTTGTCATTGGTGATCTTCAGCGTCTTCCACAGCTTCTTGATCCCGGCAGCCATTTGATCAACGTATTCTTGTGGCTGCATGCCGAGCTTATCCGCCTTCTGCTCAATCTTCAGACCGTGTTCATCAGTCCCAGTCAGGAAGAAAACGTCGTAGCCATTCAGCCGCTTGAAGCGCGCTTCTGCATCACAAGCAATGGTGGTGTAGGAGTTACCAATGTGAAGCTTACCAGATGGATAGTAAATTGGTGTCGTAATGTAATAAGTCGGTTTTTCAGTTGCCATATGAGGCCCCTCTCTCTAATGAATTTCTAAGATTAGTTTTACAGTTTAGTATAGCATATTAGCTGCCCGGAGACAGGCTAAAACAGGTCGATCTGTTCCGGCGAGCGCGGTGCCAGACCGGTGAAGTGAATACCAAGCATCTTCTGCAGCTGGAGGGCATTCGGCGCAGCGTCTTTTCCTGAGTTGTTGTTGAAGATCACGCAGATTTCCTTGGGCTGTGGCGTCAACTGCTTGATCTGGTCACAGAACGTTTGCAATTCGGCTTCGGAATACTTATACAGGGTCCGGGTTTTACGCCAACTCTTCCCCTGGTTGATCCAGCCTTCCGTGTTCTGCCCGTGCAGGCGCAGCATCACTAGGTCCGGATTGGTCGTCGCCAACACAAAGGGAACTGAAGTGACGGTGCCGTGGGGTTCATCAGCCGCGACTAGGGTGAAGTGGAGTTCCCGGCAGAAGGCCAGCAAGGATTTCAGGGTGCCCGGTCGGTACCAGGTCTGGTTGCGCAACTCAATGGCGATCGGCAGGTTTCCCATCCAGAGCCGCACCAGACGAAGGTATTCGATGTCCTGCGGTGAGGCATCGAAGTAGGGTGGGAACTGGAAGAGGATCGTCTTGAGCTGGCCAGCTGCCACAAGGGGAGCCACCGTCTTGCGGTAGCGATTGAAGAGCTGTTCGAGCTCCCCCTTCTCCTGGCCCCGCTCGTGCAGGGTCATCCCCCGGTGGGCCTTCACGATGAACTGGAACAACTCCGGCACCTCAGCCAACCAGTGCTGAATCGTCGCTACCTGGGGAAGGGCGTAGAAGAAGGTATCTACCTCCACCGTTGGCAGGTGCTGAGCGTATTCATTTAGGGTGACAGGCCGTTGTTCGTTGTTGATCAGGGCCGGGTGCTCGGTCCAGGTGGTCAGTCCAATGGTTATCTTCATGATTAATCCCCTCCATATTCGTTTCTATCCTAAAAGCTAGACGATCCCATTGCAATTGAAAAGAAAAGTCTCATTGATCTCCTTAGCAAATTCTTATTCACGGCAAAATAAATCTATATGCACTTATCGGCTGTCTCTAAAGGCCTAAATTTCGTCTCTTATGCAGTCTAGCGGACACAGTCACACAGATTATGCAAAATTACGCTGGGCAATAATGAGAGACCTTCTTAGACCGGCATTTTTAATGATGATTGGCCGGAAATCCTGTGACTTTAGTCATGGGATGGATAGGCCTACTTAAGCTTTGTGAGGAACTTTTTTCATCTCATTATATTTTTGATTCTTGATATAATGTAGGTATATCAAGAAAAGAGGTGAAGTTAAATGAAGTCGATGGCAAAGTTGCGATATCACTATGGTCTCAAGATGCGTTGTTATCCCAGTGACCGACAAAAGCAACTGATTAAGGTCAACAGTGATGCTAGTCGTTTTGTCTACAACGAAATGGTTGCGATTGGTAAAGAAATGATGCAACTGAGAAGGGTTAAGCTGCCGATTGATACGGTCCAGGATCGCATTCAACAACTAACCTTGCGGCAAAATGCTAAACAGATGTCTAACCATTACCAGTTTTTGAAAGATCGACGAATCGATAGTTTGACCAAGGCGAATGCTATTCAGAATTACCGGAAGGCCTGGAATGCTTTTCGAAAAGTGCATACTGCTGGTGTCCCTAAATTTCACCGGAAGAACTATCGCTGGTGCTATCAGACTAATTGCCAGTATCCGGGACAAAAAAGAGCTTTATTGACTAATGGTACCGTCTGCTTTTTGGATGATCGTCACGTTAAAGTGCCTAAAGTTGGTCGGTTAAGGGTAGCTGGTTCCCAAAACAGGCTATTGAATCGTGATTCCGAGATTAGAATCGGCACTGTTACTTTGACTAAAGATGCGGCTGATCGGTTCTTTGTTTCCATGCAGTTAGCGTCAGATACACCTTTTGTATCATCTAACAAGGCTAATCACGGACCCATCGGGATTGATCTGAATACCGATAATTTCTTAACAAATAGCCAGGGGCGTGTTGTCCCTAACCCACGCTATTATCGCACCATTAAGGACAAATTAGCTAAAGAACAGCGGACATTATCTCGACGCCAACGACGTGCTAAGCAAGAGCATCGCCCTTTACGAGACAGTAAGAATTATCAAAAGCAACGTTTGTTAGTCGCTAAACTC
This sequence comes from uncultured Lactobacillus sp., assembly GCA_945873395.1. Taxonomy (GTDB): domain Bacteria; phylum Bacillota; class Bacilli; order Lactobacillales; family Lactobacillaceae; genus Limosilactobacillus. The sequence continues at coordinate 2,851 of CAMCCW010000142.1, forward strand.
CACGCCAAAGTAATGAATCAACGGCATAATTTTCTCCAACAACTCTCTACTGCATTAATCAAGAACCACGATTTAGTAGTAGCCGAGGAATTGCAAAGTAGAAATATGCTCAAAAATCATGCATTGGCACTGAGTATCTCCGACGTTGGGTGGCGTAAATTCCTTAGTATGCTAGCTTATAAGGCTGACTTATACGATCGTCAGTTTGTGACTGTCAATCCCCAAAATACCACTCAGGCTTGCCATGATTGTGGCTTTGTCATGGGAACTAATAATACTAAGAAATTAACATTGGCCGATCGTGAATGGACGTGCCCCAACTGTGGCATTCATCACATTCGAGATTGGAACGCGGCTAAGAATATTCTTGATAAAGGACTTGCCGAATTAGCGTAAGCGTAATTGTCCCTATGGCAACCTGGGGACATAAAAGACATTGGTAATTAGATGACCCCT
>CAMCCW010000143.1 GCA_945873395.1 uncultured Lactobacillus sp.
ACAACTGAGCTCGTCAAGCAATACGATGTGATTGTGATCGAAGACTTGAGAACCAAAAATCTTCAAAAAAATCACCATTTGGCTAAAGCGATCGCAAACGCAGGTTGGCGGCAACTTCGGACAATGCTGGAATATAAGTGTGCCTGGTACGGTAAACAACTGATCACGGTCAAGCCCAACTATACCAGTCAGATATGTTCTAGCTGTGGATACCATAGTGGTCCAAAACCTTTAGAAATACGTGAATGGACCTGCCCTAAGTGTGGAATCCATCACGATCGGGATATTAATGCGGCAGTTAATATTCTTCATCAAGGACTAAAAGCTAATGGTTAGGGACTAGCCTTGGTAAAATAGCGGAGTTCTGTAAGTTAGGTTTTCAGAATACTGATACAACATCCTAAATACTATTTCGTGTTCCCAGAAACCACTGACTTTAGTCGGTGTGTAGTTCATTTTGACCATGATGGAAATGTCGATGATCTAGTATCGCTGCTGCTGTTGCTACAGGTTCCAGATATTAAACTGCTGGGAGTCGGTGTTGTCGATGCGGATTGCTATGTTGATCCGGCCGTAGAAGCCTCGCGGAAGATTATTGATCGCTTTAACCAACGCCATGACCAGCTGACGGTTGCTAAGTCCGATTCGCGGGCCCATCACCAGTTCCCGTCCAATTGGCGACTGAGTTCTTTCTCGTTTGATGCCTTTCCAATGTTAAATGAGCATGGGACAATTAAGACACCTCAAGCAGCTAAGCCAGCCCACCTGGACATGGTGGAAAAGATAATGGCAGCTGATGGCCCGGTTACATTGATTATGACTGGTCCACTGACCGACCTTGCCCGAGCATTGCAGGTCAATCCGGATATTCAGGACAAGATTGATTGCCTGTACTGGATGGGCGGCTGCCTCGATGGTCACGGTAATGTTAATGAGCTCGGCTTTGACGGGACGGCCGAATGGAATGCCTTCTGGGATCCCGAAGCGGTTAAGACGGTTTTTGATTCCAGACTGAAGATTCAGATGGTTGGCCTGGAGAGTACCGAAGAGATTCCGCTGACCAAAGAACTGCGCCTGCACTGGGCAAGCCAGCGTAAGTACCCGGCGCTTGATCTGATTGGGCAGGGATACTCACTGGTACTGGCAGACGAAGCCGACTCAACGTATTATCTGTGGGACGTACTGACGACGCTTTCGAGTCTGTATCCCGAACTGGTTACTAAGACGCAGGAAACAGCGAAGGTTGAAACCGCGGGCCGTGCTGCTGGTCGAACATTTAAAGATCCTGCTGGCCGGCCACTGACCTTGGTTACCAGTGCCGATAAGGAAGCCTTCTTCAAGACAATGGATGACCTAGCTAAGTCGGCTCATCTGGAGTAATGAATTATTAAGTATAATAACTAAAAATGGCTCTAAGTATTCGGATTTTTTCGAGGATTTAGGGCCATTTGTAGATTGTAAAATGATATACTTTGAAAAACACTTATAAATTATGAAGGAGAGCACGATGACACAGATTAACTTTGGTGATGATCTAGCAGACCAACTGAGAAATGAGGTAGGCGCGCAGGCAAAGAAGCCATTCAAAACGTGGTATATCAGTCCAGTTACCCTCGGTAAAGAGTCATACTATCTATACGTCGAAAAACTAACGGGCTTTCCAATTATCACCCAGGATTTAACTACATTTACATATGTCTTTGAAAATGTTCTTCATGAACTTGGCTTCTTAACTACCAAGCAACAAGAACGAATTAATCGGATCGTAACGGAAACCATCCAGTACCGCTATAACCCGGATGAGACCTCTCCATTGATTGCGGAGTATAAGCAAGCTATCAAGGACCATCAAGAGAAGCTAATTGACGGACTTAAGGATGACCAAGTGCCGAAGAATGTTTTGATGAGTGATTTTTCATTGGTCCTGTGTGCCACCCTTGATGAAAAATACGAAATTCTAAAGCGCTTTTGTCGGGTAACCAATGATGTAATTCCAATCAAGGTTGGTAAGCCGCGTCCGGGAACCAGCTATTGCACAATTACTCCGCAGTTCCGTGATCCCCGCGATTGGCAGGAATTTATCGGTCAGGATCCTACCAAGAATCCTCAAGTGGTCACAGCTATTAAGGAAAACAATCAAAAGATGATCAATCAGTTTTTCAAGATTAATGATGAGATGCCACTTGCCGATCAAGCTGATGCCCGTACTCTACTGGATGACTTCTTAAATGGCTACCTGTTGCATGACCAAATTGGTCTGGTAACGACTAATTTAGCGGCGGTAAACCAATACTACTGGATCCTCCTCGTTGCCGGTCCTGATGAATTTCCAATGGATGTTCTGGTGAGCTTTTTTACCTTCCTAAGTCATGCAGGAATCGTCAATAAGCCAGCTGCCAAGCATGTTGCTGAAAACCTGCAACAAGCCTTCGATACCTTTTTGGGAGAGGACAATGTGCCTTATGATGAGATGAATGAGATGCTGGCCAATAATCCTGAAATGATAGGTGACGACTATGATTTGATTATGGATGCAATCGATCGGGGAGATCTTCCGGAAAGCTTCCGGGATACTTTAGCTAAATTTGATGCTAATAAGAAACAGGCTAAGTTTGCGAAGGTTCGTTATACTAATCCAGCTCAAGTTAAGATGACGTATAAGATTAGAGTTACGCTAGCCGACTTTAAACCTCAGATGGATAGAGTATTCTACATTGCTGGGAGCCAGTCAATTGAAATTTTGCAATTGACAATTATCGATATGTTTCATGGCTATTTTGGACATCTGTTCGATCTGGTGAACAAAGAAACGGGGGATTTTTATGTGTCGCCTGATTCCCTGGATGATGATTTTCCGCTTCCAATTGACGTCCCAGGTGATGTAATTGACGCAAGCAAGGCCACGGTTTCTAGGTTAAACAAGGGCGATCAGCTCGTCTTAACTTACGATTATGGTGATGATTGGGAATTTAATGTGACGGTAGAAGAATTCGTTCCTAATTACGTCGGTTATCAGCCAATCGTTACCGCGGCTCATGGTTATGGAATCATTGAGGATATCGGCGGAACTGGCGCTTTGGAGGATTATTATTATGATTACCAACATGGTGACGTTGACCCAGACTTTAAGGAATGGCTTGGTGGAGAACTGATTGACCTGGATTCGGTTGATATTAATGAACTTAATCGAGAGTTGCGTGATTCAGGGGAATAAAACTAGTAAAGTAGTTCTACGTTTTTAGGGTTCTATGATATTCGGTAAGGATAAGATAAATTCTTGTTCTTACCGTTTTTT
>CAMCCW010000144.1 GCA_945873395.1 uncultured Lactobacillus sp.
ATCGTCCCGATGTAGTTACCGAAGAAGGTCAATACCTTCGCCTCATTAGGCTGAATGATCGTCAGTGAGGTACTGAAGATAATCACGATTGCTAGGATGATCCCCCCGGTAATGATAGCCCCCATCTGACCAGCACGGTAGCCATGGAAGACTAGCCAGCAGCCAACCAGGGCGCCAATGATGGCGATCAGTAAGCCCAAATAGCCATTAACATGAAATGCGTTCTTTTCCTTCATTTCCTATTTCCCCCTAAAAACGTAAGCCTTTCGGATAGAAATTCTTAATCGTCGTGCCGACCAGCTTACCAAAGCCCATGGCGTGCCCATCACATACCAATAGGTACCAACCGTTCTTCTGCGGCTGGTCAATGTTCACTACATCACCGTGAACATACTGCCGCCACTGGTCATGGCTGAGTTGTAATACCCGTGGACAAGTAGTCGGATCAATTGCCAATGCCCAGGCAAGCGCTGGTTCAAAGCGGTTCTTCTTGAAGGTCCCCAGATGTAGGCCGGGCCGCAAGATAGTCATCCCAGATAGGTCAGCAGGCATCCCAGCCGGCAGGGCATACAACTGGTCGCCAAATGTTACCAAGCGGGTTGGTTGATAATCTGGCATCAGGACATCCTGAACTGCCGTAAATTCGGCCAAATCCTGCTTATCTAGACTAGGCCGTTGACGACGCTTCTTATTACGACGATGCTTGGTTGGTGTTACATCCTCAGCTGGAGCAGGGTCACCGTTCTGTAGTTTAGCGATAAAGTGCCCTTCTCCCTTAATATGATGGGGGAAGAGCCGCACAGCATCACGAAGAGCCGGGTTATCATCAGCCCACTCCGGTCGGCCATCATCCATCCCCGGGTACTTTTTAACCGGCACCGTCTTCAGGTTCGGGTAGGTCTTTAATAGCCAAGCCAGGTTCTGCTCGTCCTCCTCAGGGGCGAAGGTGCAGGTTGAGTACACCAGAATGCCACCTGGCTTTAACATCTTCATGGCTGAGACCAGAATCTTTCGCTGCCGGTTAGCACACTCAGCCGGGTAGTCGGGATTCCAATACTCGATGCCGGCTGGCTCTTTTCGAAACATTCCCTCACCGGAACACGGGGCGTCAACCAGAATCCGGTCGAAGAATTGCGGAAACTGACTTTCAAGATCAGCGGGGCTCTCGTTCATGACCACCGTACTGGTAGTCCCCCACCGTTCCAGGTTCTCGGCCAGAACCTTGGCCCGCTTACGGAAGATCTCGTTGGCTACCAGGAGCCCCTGGTCATGCATCTTAGCGACCAGGTGGGTTGTCTTCCCACCAGGGGCCGCACAAAGATCAAGGACCCGTTCACCGGGCTGCGGATCGACTACCTCCCCCACATACATAGCTGAGGGTTCCTGACTATAGATCGCCCCGGTGACGTGGTCGAGGGACTTACCATCAACCCCACCGTAGTAACCAGTTGGCACATATGGCACCTTGCCATCGGCTTGATCAATGGTCGCCTGTGGGGCCGCCTTCAGGGGATTGACCCGGAAACCGCTATGACTAGGCTGATCAAAAGACGCTAAAAAGGCCGGGGCCTCGTCGCCCAGTAGGCGCTGATACTTCTCAATGAATTTCTCTGGTAATTGCAAACAATTCTCCTCCTTTATAGCTGCCTTTTATTGTACCGTATTTTTTAGACAAGCTGAACCGCTCTTGTCGATGATTATAACAAATCAATTAACTTTCCGGTTTCTTTCGCGTATAATACTAAACTAAAAATTGTTTTTAGGAAGTGAACATACATTGGATCAACACTTAATTGCCATCGACCTCGATGGAACCACCCTTAATAACGAGTCTCAACTGACTGCTGAAACAATCAAGACTTTGCGGGCAGCCGCCAAGGAGGGCCACATCGTCAGCATCATTACCGGCCGGCCTTATCGAATCGCCAGACGGATCTATGACCAGATTGGCATCAAGACCCCAATGGTGAACTTCAACGGGGCACTGGCCCACATTCCGCACCAACATTGGGATAAGGAATACGATGTCGAATTGACCCAAGAACTAGCCCTCGACCTGCTTGCCCAGCACAAGAAGCTCGGCATCGACACGATCACGGTCGAAAACAAGCTCCATGTCTGGGCTAACCACGCCAGCAACCACCTGCCAGAGTTCCTGCCAAATCGCCTGGCTAAGAACCAGCTCCTGACGGCCAACAACCTCGACAGTAACCCGATTGCCCTGACGATTGAATACCAACCCGAACATGAACAGGACATCATCAAGGCCGTTAACGAGAAGTACGGTGATTTCGTAGAACCACGGGTCTGGGGCGGTAAGTACAACATCCTCGAACTGATTCACCGAGGAACCCACAAGGAATCCGGAATGTACTACATCGCCAAGCAGTACAATATCAGTCGGCAGAATATCATTGCCTTTGGTGACGAACACAATGACCTGGAGATGTTAGATGCGGCGGGCCGTGGAGTTGCCATGCGAAACGCTATTCCGGCTATCAAAAAAGTTGCCGACGATGTTACCCCCGTCGACAACGATCACAATGGTCTGGCCAAGTACCTCCAGAAATTCTTTAAGCTATCTATTTAACCCATCACGGTCATTTTCAGTAGGTAGCCGATGATAACAAGAACAAACAGGACCGTAATCAGTCGGCTCGTGGTCCGATGATTCTGGAATGTTTGCCCACTAAACAGGATCATCACCCCTCCACCACAGGCGACAATGACTCCTAGGGTGATCGTTGCCAGTCGGTTCTGACCAGCTAATGTTAATGCGTAGACAATAATGGCGAGGCCCAGGATAGCCAGGCCGATTGAAACCTTTTGCCGCATCATTCTGCCTTCTTTCAAGCTTAATAAAAATTTATTATTACGTATTACTAACCCAATTATAAAAGATTTGTTATAATAATGATGAAGGCAATTCTGCAATTGCTTTCGCCAACATACTTCTACCGGGAGGAACCAGGTGATTAATTCATTCATGGCTCCTTCCTTATTTCTCACAAGAATTGCCACGGTCCTGCTTAGCACAGGACCGTTTTTTATTACCCGCGTCTTTTACAACAGGGTTACGTCCCTATTATAGGTGTGTGGCGCACAAAATTAAATAAGGATTTATAGACAGCATTTTGTTTCTTACTAGAAATACTCGTTTAAGCGGCTCGGGCTCAAAAATGAGTATATTCCCTCTCCCCTATGATAAAGGCAGATTGTAAAATTTAAGTTGAACATTTAAGTGGACAGAAAAACCCATCAAG
>CAMCCW010000145.1 GCA_945873395.1 uncultured Lactobacillus sp.
CTGCTGAACCTGTGATGTGATCTTTGAATAATAAATGATTGTTGATTCTGGCCCGGTACCACCAATTAAGCCTAACTTCTTCATCTAGAGCATCACTCCTTCAGCGTCTATATTGAACGATTAACCTTTTGAATTCAATCTTTATCCCCTAATACTACAAAATTAAGTAAACTTCTAGCTGATAAGTGTTATACTGAAAGCAGTTAATTAAACAATCGCATTAGGAGTGTCCGTGTGCCGGACTGAGATACGCTCATTAAGCGTGGATTCTAGAACCTGTGAGTTAGTGCTCGCGTAGGAAAATGCATAATAGTGCAAGCCGACAATCAGGTTCTTCCGATTGTCGGCTTTTATTTTTGGAAAGGGATGTTTATAGAATGGAAAACGCTGATCTGCCCTCCCAATTGGTTGACCAAGTTCGCCGCAAGAACCCGGTGGTCTTAACCATTGCCAACGATGTCACCGCTGATAAGGTTGCGGATGGTCTAAGTGCCTGTGGAGCCTCACCGATTATGTCCAAGGCACCAGAGGAGGCCGCCGAGATGGTCAATCTGGCCGATGCTATCACGATTAATCTTGGGACCATTAATTCAAACCAGTTGGTCATGATTCGGGCAGTCTTAGATGCTAACGCGGGCCGGTGCCCAGTTGTGCTGGATCCCGTTGCTGTCGGGAGTAGTGATTACCGGTTGAAAATTGCACAGCAGCTGCTAGCTGATTACTACTTCACCGTCATTCGGGGGAACGCCAGCGAAATCGCTGCACTGGCTGGTTACAACATTGCAAGTCATGGCATTGATGCTGGTGAACAACATACTTCTCCTATTCCAGTAGCTAAGCAGTGTGCCCAACGATATCACACCTGCGTCTGCCTCACCGGGCCGACCGATGTCGTGACAGACGGTCAAGATACCTTCATCAATTCAACGAGAGCAAACATGTTAACCGTCAACGTGGGAAGTGGCGATATGCTGTCCAGCATCACGGCCGCCTACCTAACCGTTGGTGATACTCCCGTCGCCAGCAGTGCCCTGGCGGCTAAGCTCTTTAGTCTTGCCGGTGCTGTTGCTGCCCAGCAGGCAAGCGGGCTTGGTCATTGGCAAACTTGTTTCTTCGACGAATTAAGCCAGCTTAATAGTCAATGGCTGGTCGACCAATTAGCAAATGAAAGGGACGATAATGATGACAAATGATTTTCCACAAACTTTGACAATTGCAGGTACTGATAGTGGTGGCGGTGCCGGAATCGCCGCTGACCTAAAGACGATGCAGATGCGTCACGTCTTCGCCACCATGGTCGTAGTCGCGGTAACGGCGCAAAATACCCTTGGTGTTCAAGATGCCTTTCCAATGCCGATTAAGATGGTTGACGAGCAGTTTGCCTCCCTCGCTGCTGACCTAAACATCCGGGCCTGCAAGACAGGGATGCTAGCCGACGCCGAACACGTCAAGGCTGTTGTTCGTAATCTCAAGAAGTATGACTTCGGTCCCCTCACCGTTGACCCGGTAATGATCGCTAAGGGGGGCGCACCGCTACTCAGTGAAGACGCCATCAGCGTGGTGCGTGACGAATTGGTTCCGCTAGCTGACCTGGTCACTCCTAACCTTCCCGAGGCCGAGAAATTGACGGGGATGACCATCACGACTGAGGATGAAATGGTTACGGCCGGTAAAAAGCTCCAGGCCCTCGGTGCCAAGAACGTCCTGGTCAAGGGTGGCCACTTCAACAGTGCTGACGAAGCCAACGACTTTGTTTTGCTAGCCAGCGGAAAGAGCTTCTGGATGACCGCCCCACGGATTGATACTCATAATACTCACGGGACTGGTGATACTATCTCGGCCTGCATCACCGCCGAATTGGCAAAGGGCCACACGATGGAAGAAGCTATCCGCACTGGGAAGGCTTACGTCGAAGCGACCATTCGTGACGGAATCAACGTCGGGCACGGCCACGGTCCCCTCAACCACTGGGCTAAGATTAAGGAGGATGACTGATGGTGGCATTTGATTCAAACATGCTTAAAGTCTACCTGGTCGGCGGCACCCAAGATGTCGGCAATGATCCCGACCGTTTCTTCCATGACGTCGAAGAAGCCCTCCAGGCTGGTGTGACGGCCTTCCAGTACCGGGAAAAGGATGGATCCCAGCTTAGCAAAGAGGCGACGACTGATATGGCTATGCGACTACGTAAGCTCACTCGTCAGTACCACGTCCCCTACTTTATTGACGATAACGAGGAACTAGCCCTGCAGGTCGGCGCGGATGGGGTCCATGTCGGCCAGAAGGATCAGCGAATTGAAGAAGTTATTCAACGAGCGGCTGGTAAGCTCCTAATCGGCTACTCCTGTAATACCGCGGCGGAGATCGCTAAGGCCAACCGCTTATCGGCCGTTGATTACGTCGGGACCGGGCCGGTATTCCCTACCAACTCTAAGGGGGATGCCGATCCAGCCATTGGAACTGACAAGCTGGCTCAACTCAACGCTGCCAGTCAACACCCAATGGTTGCCATCGGCGGGATCAGCCATGATAATCTGGCTGCTGTCCTCAACACGGGAGTTGCCGGAGTCGCCGTCATCTCAATGATTCTCGGCAGCCAAGATATCACGAGCACCGTCAAGCAGATGCTGGCTGCCTATTCTAACTAAATGAAAAAAGCTGGGCTTTATTCACCCAGCTTTTTTAGTATTTGGCAACCTCTTCCGATAAGGCCAGTAGCATAAAGCACGCCACGATAAAGATCGTGAGTAGGATAATGTGACGCCGTTGCGGATCCTTTTTCATCGTACTCCCCTCCTCGCCTTCATTATAAGGCCGAATCAACAAAAGTAGACACCCAAAACAGAATGCGCTAAATTATTGTAGTAAGGAGTGAAGCTAGATGGCAGATAAAAAGTACGAATACGACGAAAATGGTTTTCGCAAGGATCTGAAGGACCGCGATGACGTCCTGCACCAACCAGATGCAGACCGTTCCAGCTGGGATACCCAGGAGCTTGATTATGACCAGACAGTAGCTGTGCTGACCGATAAGGAAGCTGTTAAACCCGAGATGCAGTTTAACGATGAGGTACTCGACAAGGTTCGGCAGGAGATGCCCAAGATTGACGATACAGCGGTCGATAAAGTCATTGAAGACAAGTACCAGCAAATTCTTTTGGCCCGTTATAACGTCGACCAAGAGGAAAACACTGTAAGCAGTCAATAACCATACGTCTAGGCAATCCCGTTGCAGCCTCCTATACTA
>CAMCCW010000146.1 GCA_945873395.1 uncultured Lactobacillus sp.
TAATACAAATACATAAAAATATAATTTCTTCCTATTATATAAAAGGAGTTTAACGAATGAAAAAATGGCGATTTGTAGCAATTGATGTCGACGGGACACTGCTGGATGATGACGATCACTATGACGTACCACGTTTCAACCGTGTTATTCATCAATTAACTGCACAGGGTATTTATTTCATCGTAGCAAGTGGTAATAGCCTGGATGCACTTCGTTCTATTTTCAATGGTACCCCCGTGGAAAACTATGTTGCTGAAAATGGTGGTCGAATTATCCGTGCTGATCATGAGAAATTCAGCCGGCCACACAGTCGATCGATAATCGCCCAACTATTAAAATGGGAACGAACACTTCAGCCCCAGCCCGACCTATTTTCCTTGTCAGGTGCCAATCGTACGTTCATTGCTAGCCAGTTCCGAAATGTGCCGGTACCTTATTATCCTCACCATACCTATTTCCAGAATTTAGCAGAGGTTGATGAGCCAGTGTTTAACCTTAACCTCAACTGGTTTAAACAACGGCCTGCCTTGAAATGGACTATGCACCAGGCTGATCGGATTAATCAACTGTTCCCGCAGGTTAACGCAACGTATAGCGGTGCCTTTGGAATCGATGTTCTTCCGGCGGGTATTAACAAGGCTGTCAGTCTCACCAGACTTGTTCAACAACTTGGCGGTAACATGGACGAACTGGTTGCTTTTGGTGATACTGCCAATGATTTGGAAATGATCCAGCAAGCCGGTTGCGGCTACGCAATGAAAAACGCCACTGCTGACTTACTAGCGGTGGCTGATCGGGTTACCAGTCGTGATAATAATCATGATGGACTGCTGTATGAACTAGAAGGATTGTTTGACTTGGAAGTGAACTAAATAACAGTTAAGACGATGGCAATTAGCGATCGTCTTTTAGTTTGTGTGATCCAACTAATGCGAAAAAATATATTCGAAATACACACGTCGTTTTAATTGTTACAAAAGATATTATGTAAACTAGAATTTTAATAATTATGTTATAGGATTTATTTAACTATCACCTGAGTAGAATAATGTGGTCTGAGATATTTAACATTAGAACAATTAATTATAGAAATATAATTTTTAATTTTTGAAATAAAAGTAGCTAATGATAGCACCGAGCAAAATGGAATTATTTTAAATCAGCTCTCAGACGACATGAAATCTTTTTGTACGGGTAGTTGATCATCTCAATTCGTCTCAGCAGCAAATTTGAAATTAACCTCAATTTCCGCCAAATTGTTGCTCAAAGTAGGTGTTATTTCTTACAAATAACACTTCACAAATGCCGCTATTATAGGAAACAATGATTTGCAATTTAGTGGAAGTGTTATTTATTATGTATATAGCTAAATAACACTATCGAATTTTGACCTTTTTTAGCACCTAAAAATAAGACTAAAAGGGTAGTTTACGCAAAATCGTTGCTTCAATATTCATTTCAGATATTATGTAAACTAGCATAAGAAAAAAACAGCACCGTCTTCAAAAGAATATGGTACTGTTAGTTAACTCGGTAGTAATGACGAGGTTCGTTTGCAAACGGTGGGGTGTAATGCCCATAGATACGAAGATTGCCATCTCCCGCTGAACGGTCATCACTATCATTCTCATTCATATAAGTAGGAACGTAAACCCGCATGTTTCGGTCTGCCTGCATTGCTCCCGTTTGGTAGTTAAAACTAATCCCCGGCTCAACGTTGAATAAGAAAACATTAAAGTTCAAGGTACCATCCGTGGAAAGAGCCTGGAGGTTGATCCCCCGGGCCATCTGCTCATTGCCACGGAAAACAGGGGTAGCCTGGTAGATGACATGTTTGCCCTGCTCGATGGCGTGCCGCACCTGGGCTTCATAGTAGGTCTGCAAGATCTCATTAGTAAAATCCGTTTCTGTAAATAGGTTACGCGGGTTATCCTGATCGCCGAGCGCCCCAGCATGGAATTGACCCGTTCGCCGGTCAATTCCACCAGTCAGGGAATATGCAATCAGGTGGCCGCGATTATAGACGAGGTTACCGTCACTGTTATCATGCCAGCCAGTAGGTTGAACAACCTGTGCTGTCCGCAAACTGGTATTGGCGTGATTGCGGCTATTTAAGAAAGCAGTGTTGCTTCCCGAGGCACGATGCATTTTATCGAGTTGCTGATAGACAACCTTATCCTCTTTCCATGAATTTGGATTAAGGGTCGATCGACCATGATTTACCAGGATCACCGGGTTACTTCCGGGATGGTATTCTAACTGTGCCAATTCATGATACTCATTTTCCGTAAATCCACCGACTTGGCTGGCGGGGCGGTGATCACGTTTAGCAAATTCAAGTCGAATCTGTTGGGCATGGCGAAAGTCATGATAGGTTGCCAGACCGCTACCAATAACTAACCCGACCGCAAGCAAAAGAATTATTCGCCAGATTTTATTAGTCTTTGACAGTAGTGTCACCTCATTAAAACGTAATGTAACCATTTTAGCAACGAATCATAAAACGTCAAGTTTATCACTATCCTTATGTGTTATCCTGGAATAAATAACACATAAGGATGATGGCTATTAATGAGACAAATCGTATTACCGATCAAGGACTCCAATGTCCTAAAGGAGGTTCAGGATACCTTATTACATAATTTCAAGGCGGGGCGGCGTAACTACACGATCTTTCAGGTAGGAAAGGCCACTCTACTGCGGGTCAGTGACGTCTTACGCTTAAAGCAGACGGACGTTTTTGATGACTACGGAGCCATCCGCCAACACGCCTTCATCAAAGATAAGAAGACTGGGAAACCCAACACACTATACCTGCGCCCTGTCATGAACGACCTGGCAATTTATCAGCAGTGGCTGAAACGCAACCGTTACGAGGGAAGGACAGAGTGGCTCTTTCCCTCGACTACGCGTCCGGACAAGCATATCGACGAGCGGCAGTTCTATAACGTCATGCATCGGGTAGGGGACCTGCTAGATATCAACTATCTAGGAACCCACACGATGCGCAAGACCGGCGCTTATCGAGTCTACGTTCAAAGTAACTACAATATCGGGTTAGTAATGCGACTGCTCAACCATTCCAGTGAAGCAATGACCTTGGCTTATCTCGGACTAGACCAGGTCAGCCGGGAACAGATGCTGGATAAGATTGATTTCGGCTGATTATTGGGTTCTATGATATTCGGTAAGGATAAGATGAATTTCTTATCTTTACCGTTTTTTG
>CAMCCW010000147.1 GCA_945873395.1 uncultured Lactobacillus sp.
CGACTTCTCAGATGTTCCCGTTTTAATCGGGGGCTACATCTACGGTCCGGTAGGGGGGATCGTGATCGCTGTGATTAAGTGCTTGATTCATGGTATGATTCGGGGATTCTCGGTCGGCGAACTGATTGGGCTCCTCGGTGACTTTGTCTCATCATTAGCGATGCTATTGCCGTTCTGCCTAATCTGGCGGAAGAAGCCCCAGTGGTCGCAAAAGAAACAACTCCTGGTCGGAATTGTTGTGGCAACGGTAGTTTTAACCGTGGTCATGTCGTTGCTGAACTTATGGGTTCTGACACCGCTGTACATGGCGGTCTGGAACTGGAAGTCAACATTACCGGTTTCGCAGTTAGTGGCCCTCGGTGTTTTGCCGTTTAATATTATCAAGGGCCTGTTGGTCACGGGGATCTTTGCCATTGTAGCGACGCAGTTAAAGCCCTGGCTAGCAGCGCACCGTTACCAATAGGGATGAAAAGAGAGGATCACAGTAAAAGTTAATTTACTGCGGTCCTCTTTTCGCGTATTTAAGGTTTGTCTCCGTCTATACCTAGTGAGAGAATGGGTAATGAGGTTTTGATTATGAATTCATATATACTACGTTTCTTTTCTTATCATCAGCCCCGGCGGATCCGGGTAATTGAGAGTCTATTGACGAACCGCCTGACGGTATCTAACCTGTTCTGGGGGCAGCAGTATGGCCTCCTGCAGTGGCTAGGCGCTAATCGTCAGCTCCAACGATCAGAATATGATGCGGTGATTAAGTCATTGGTGGCTGATCAGTTACTCACCTTTGATGATCATCAACAAGCCCGGTTGACCACCAAAGGGGTTCAATATCAGGAAAAAGAGCAGCAATACCAGCCCCATTTCTTAGATTGGTACTGGTTGACTAATACTAATCAACTCGGTCAGCGTCTTCTCCTGGGGATGCAGGTGGTATCGGAGTATTCCTATCATAATGCCAAATATGCTCCTGTGACAGTTGGCTACGGGCATCTGTTGGCAGTCAAACAGTGGTTTCATCGTACCGACCGAAAGCAACTGGTGGCGGCAGTCTATCACGATCTTGACCAGCTGACGACCGGGCTGGCGAGTGCTGACGAACGTCTGGCCGCGTTCCTGGTTGATGGGTTAGTTGGTCATAATCTGCCGGCGTTGACCAATGATCAACTTGCCGAGCGCCTACAACTTTCCGTGGCCGATATGCTGGTCCTCAACCATGATCTTCTCCTGGGTGTAGCGGCTTATTGTCAGCACGTGCCCGGTCCGTTGCGGGACCTTTTAGCACCATTGCTCAATGCGGGCCCGCTATCGAATAGTACGGCCATGACCCTGAACCTCTACCAGCGGGGGACGACCCTGGAACGGATCGCTGCCCAGCGACGGTTGAAATTAAGCACGGTCCGAGAGCATCTCTTAGAAGTGGCCATCTTGTGTCCAGAGCAACTGAACTGGGAGCAGCTGCTGCCATCGGCTAAGCGAGCCGCATTGGCTAAGCAGTATCCAGACCCGGACGTTACCAGTTGGCACTTTAATTCCGCTGAACAAGATGCGGGGGACGCCTTTTTTAACTATCGCCTTTTTCAGATCCTGCAAGGGAGGAAACACCATGACTAATTCGACTGAAATGTATCGGCTGTTGCGTGAACGCTTCGGGTACCAGCACTTTCGCGATGGTCAACAGGAAACTATTGAATCGCTCCTGGCGGGTCATGACACCCTGGCTGTTTTACCGACGGGGGCCGGTAAGTCATTGCTATACCAACTCCCAGCCTACCTGATGCCCGGTGGGGTGGTCATCGTGTCACCGTTGATCTCCCTGATGCAGGATCAGGTTGACCGACTGCGGCAGCATGGGGAAAAACGGGTGGTAATGTTAAGTAGCCAACTTCAGGGCCCAGCACGCGACCAGGTCTTACGGTCGCTTGCTAGCTTTCGTTTTATCTTTGCCTCGCCCGAAATTTTAACCAGCCCAGCAGTTCTCGCGGCGCTTTGCCGGATCCCGTTAAGCATGATGGTGATCGATGAAGCCCACTGCATTTCCCAGTGGGGTCCCGATTTTCGTCCCGAGTACCTGTTATTACGTCAAGTGCGTCATTATATTGGGCAGCCGGTCTTACTGATGTTAACCGCGACCGCGACGCCTCGAGTACGCCGAGATATCCTTAATAAACTAGGCCTAGACCGTGATCACGTCCACCAGGTGATTCGCTCAGTCAACCGACCGAACATCTTTCTGGCCGTGGACCGGGTAACCAACCAACAAGCCAAGGATGAACGCCTGCTTCAGCTAGTGACCAATTTGCCCGGCCCGGGGATCATCTACTTTGCTAGTCGGAAGCTTGCAACCCAGATGGCCGAGTGGCTGCATGAACAGACTGGCCTGGTCGTCGCACCGTATCATGCCGGAATGTCGCCGGTTGACCGCTTTAAGATTCAACAACAATTTATGAATAATCAGGTTCACATTGTTTGTGCAACTAGTGCCTTTGGGATGGGGATCGATAAGGATGATATTCGCTAT
This sequence comes from uncultured Lactobacillus sp., assembly GCA_945873395.1. GTDB lineage: Bacteria > Bacillota > Bacilli > Lactobacillales > Lactobacillaceae > Limosilactobacillus. Next base: position 2,522 of record CAMCCW010000147.1, read on the forward strand.
ATTATCCATTACCACCTGCCCGCAAACCTGGAGAGCTATATGCAGGAAATTGGCCGGGCCGGACGTGATGGCCAGCAGAGTGTAGCGATCTTGCTGTATGCACCCGGAGATGAGGGGTTGCCAAGTCAGCTGACGGCGATCAGCCTCCCCAGTGTAGGCCTCTTGACGCAGGTTAAAAATCACCAGTTGCGGCCAAATGTCTTAGGGGATGATCAGGAACTATTTACCTTTTACCTGGATCACGATTACCAACCGGCCCAGATCATTGCGGCATTCAAGCAACGCCGCCAGCAACAGGCCATCAGTCTGCAAAAAATGTTGGACTACACCAGTTTGGCCACATGTCGGCGGTCATTCTTGCTGAATTATTTTGGTGAGGAGGCGGCTGATTTCCCATCGCCATGCTGTGATATAGAAGAGCCGGAATGGATGGGCGAGCTTTCCCTACCGGTGGCTTCTACCAAGCAGAAAAATGATCAGCAATCAGACTGGCACCAGCGCCTATGCCGACTCTTTAACCAACCAGTGTAATGATAATTCGGTG
>CAMCCW010000148.1 GCA_945873395.1 uncultured Lactobacillus sp.
AACCAATCAGGTTTTATGTGGTTCGATGGGAAGGTTTGGCAGGAATCGGAACCTTTAGCTCTCGGTGAAGTCCAGCGCTTTACCGATAAACAATTAGCCGATGCCCGACTTCGAGTCACTCAAAGTTACCAAGCAATTCAGAACAATGGGGTCGCCAAGGCGCTTCAAACTATGGGTAAAACTAAAGCTAGTCGGACTTTTAACGATGAACAACAGGCAGCGTTAAAGAATTACGAAAATGCTAAAGCTTACGAAGCCTTCATTCTCAAGGAACGCAGCACCCGTGGTATTAACGGGATCTTAACTAACTCTCGACCAAAGCTCGTCAAAGAGATTAATGATTTTGATGCTGATCCGTTTTTGTTGAACACGCCCAACGGACCTTTCAATTTAAAGAAAGGGATGCACGGTCAACAGGAAATTCAAGCTGATGAATTAATCACCAAATCCACATCCTGTGTTCCTGGTAATCAAGGAGCTTCACTCTGGCAAGAAGCACTCACTACTTTCTTCTGTGGTGACCAAGCTTTGATTAATTACGTCCAAGAAATTGTGGGACTGGTGGCGATCGGTCAGGTGTACCTGGAAGCTCTGATTATTGCTTACGGCAGCGGGAGGAATGGTAAGTCAACCTTCTGGAACACCATCGCTAATGTACTCGGCACTTATACCGGTCACCTCTCAGCTGATGCCTTGACCACTGGTGTCCGGCGAAACGTCAAACCAGAGATGGCCGAAGTCAAAGGCAAGCGGCTAATCATCTCCGCTGAACTAGAAGAAGGTAAGCGACTGAACACTTCCATCGTCAAGCAACTCTGTTCAACAGATGAAATCTATGCCGAAAAGAAATACATGAAGCCCTTTTCCTTTACGCCCAGTCACACCATCGTGCTGTATACCAACTACCTGCCCCACGTAGGTGGCAACGATGAAGGAATCTGGCGGCGATTAATTGTGATTCCCTTTAAAGCCAAGATTGCCAAACGCAATGATATTAAGAATTACGCCCAGCGCCTAACTGAAAAGGCTGGTCCGGCTGTCCTGCAGTGGATCATTGAAGGCGCACAGCGAACCATTCAGCAAAATTACCGATTAACTACTCCGGCGGCAGTCGAAAAAGCGGTCAATGCTTACCATGCTGACAATGATTGGCTCGGACATTTTCTTAATGAGAATTGTGAACTTGACCCCAGTTATGAGCAAAAGTCCGGTGACCTCTATCAAAAGTACCGTGAATACTGCCAAGGTATCGGTGAATATATCCGCAGCACAACTGACTTTTACACGGCCCTCAAAAATGCTGGCTTTCAACGTCAACACAAACAAAACGGTCGTTTCATCAAGGGACTGCGATTAAAAGTTGAGGCTGATGAATTCCTCAGTTGACTGTCACACTTTAAAACTCTAAAAGCTTGATACATCAGTGTTTACCAACCCTAATGACAGTCGTGACACTCTTTTACATTACTTGTATATAGGAATAAAAATAGAAAAAAAGAGTATAGAGAAGAGTAGTAAAACAACTGTCACGACCGTCATTAACCCTGACGAATCACCGATATATCAACGTTTAGGAAGGATTTTACAAATGTTAGAAAAACAAATCGAAACTGCTTTTGTCAAAGCTACCCACCAACGTGGAGGTCTTTGCCTAAAGTTCATCTCGCCATCTATGGCCGGAGTACCTGATCGATTGGTCCTCCTGCCTGATGGTCACATGGGCTTTGTAGAGATGAAAGCTCCTGGTAAACGCCCCCGACCACTCCAAGTGCAAAGGCTAAGCCAATTAAAACAACTTGGCTACCAGGTCTTTGTTTGTGACCAATTTGGACAGATTGGAGGAATGCTAGATGCAATACAAACCGCATGAATATCAACAATATGCAACTCGGTTTATTTTGGACCATCCCGTAGCAGCCATCTTGCTTGATATGGGACTAGGTAAAAGCGTCATTACCCTAACTGCTATTAAACAACTTATTCAGCAGGGGAAAGTTCAACGGGTATTAGTTGTCGCTCCACTGCGCGTGGCTAAACAAACCTGGCCAGAAGAAATTGAAAAATGGGACCACTTAAAAGGCCTTAACTATTCAGTCGTCACTGGTTCTAAGCTTCAAAGGATCAAAGCACTGCAGCAAGATGTCGACATTTATATCATTAATCGGGAAAACTTGAAATGGCTAATTGAATCCTCTGGTAATTCCTTTGACTACGACATGTTGGTGATCGATGAACTCTCTAGTTTTAAGTCTTACCGCTCACAACGCTTCAAAGCCCTCAAACGAGTGCGACCACTGATTAAGCGCGTGGTTGGCTTAACAGGCACACCGTCGTCTAATGGCTTGATGGATTTGTGGGCAGAGTTCCGCGTACTAGACATGGGCCAACGACTCGGCCGTTTCATCTCATCTTACCGAATGAACTACTTTGACCCTGACAAGCGAAACATGTATCAAGTGTTTACCTACAAACCTAAGCCCGGTGCTGAACAAAGTATCTACCGCGCCATTGATGACATCACCATTTCTATGAAGTCTAAGGACTACTTGAAGCTGCCACCATTAACTATGAACACCGTTCCGGTAAAAATGAGTAATAGTGAGCAGGCAATCTATGATGAGCTTAATGCCCAGCTAGTAGTTTCAGCCCAGGGTAAACAAATCGATGCCCTCAACGCAGCCAGTCTATCGAATAAACTTTGCCAGATGGCAAATGGTTGTGTCTACGACGACCAGCAGCAGATTATTCAAATTCACCAGCGAAAACTTGATGCCCTTGAAGATTTGGTTGAAGCTGCTAATGGTAAACCTGTCTTGGTAGCTTACTGGTTCAAACATGATCTAATCCAGATTAAAAGTCGTTTCAAGGTTCGTGAGATCAAAACACCCCGTGACATTCAGGACTGGAATGCCGGTAAGATTCCTTTAGCTTTGATCCATCCCGCTTCTGCTGGTCATGGTCTTAACCTGCAGGCTGGTGGTGCTACCTTAATCTGGTATGGATTAACTTGGAGTCTGGAACTCTACCAGCAAACTAACGCTCGGCTCT
>CAMCCW010000149.1 GCA_945873395.1 uncultured Lactobacillus sp.
AAAATACTGGTACATGCTGATAATTTGTTAGCCATATGCAAAACTCCCCTTAAAAGATAAGTTGATAACGTTTACATAATTAAATTATAACGCTTTTTCATCTAAATTTCGATGCTATCAAAGTTTACTATAGGAAAATACTATTTTGCAAGCAGCATGACTGTTATATAATAGGAAAAGAATTTTTTGATAAGGAAGCGAAACATGATGGAACAACTTTCACTCCTCATTGTGATGGTTGCGGCCCTGATCATTCCGTTGGTGATGGCACGCTTTAGGATCTCCAGCGTCCCAACGGCAGTGGCCGAAATTGTGACCGGGATCATTCTTGGTAAGAGTCTCTTTAATATCGTTACGCCCAACGAGACCCTCAATATGATGTCGACGATGGGGGTCATTATGCTGATGTTCCTCTCGGGGATGGAAATCAACTTTGACCTCTTCAAGAAGCAGCCAGGTGCGGCTCCCAATCCGCAGTCGCCGGTCAGCCTGGCTGGGCGGGCATTTGGCCTAGTGATCGTCACCGCAGCCGTTTTGGGAATCATCCTCAACCGGATCGGTCTCTTCCACGATGTCTTCCTGGCAACGATCCTCTTCTCGACCGTCGCCCTCGGGGTGGTCATCGCGACCCTGAAGGAAAAGGAGATCCTCGGGCGGCCGGCTGGACAGACGATCCTGCTGACGGCGGTCCTCGGGGAAGTCGTCCCGATGCTGGCCCTGACGATCTATGCTTCGATCAACGGGGGGAACGCCAGACGGCTCTGGCTGATCGTCCTCCTCTTCCTGGCGGCGTTCTTCCTCCTGCGCCGGTTCAAGCAGCCTTTCATTTGGTTTAATAAGATCTCGAAGGCGACGACCCAGCTGGATATCCGGTTGGCCTTCTTCTTGATGTTCATCCTAGTGACGATCGCTGAGCAGGTCGGGGCCGAAAATATACTTGGGGCCTTTTTGGCGGGGATGGTCATGAAGCTCCTCGAGCCCACTGAGAACACCCAGGAGAAGCTGACCTCGATCGGTTACGGCTTCCTAATCCCGTTCTTTTTCATCATGACTGGGGTCAGGCTGAACATCAAACAGCTCTTTGCCAATCCGCGGGCCCGGGCCTTGATCCCAATCCTGGTGGCCTGCTTCGTCCTGGCCAAGTTGCCGACGATCCTGGTCTTCCGGCGGCGGTTCTCCAAGCGGAATGCCTTTGCCGGGGGCTTCCTGACCGTGACGACGATCACCCTGGTTCTGCCAGCCCTGCAGGTGGCCCGCAACCTCCACGCCATCACCAGCACTCAGTCAGATGCCTTCATCCTGGCGGCGGTGATTGTCTGCATCATCGGGCCGATCGTCTTCAACTCAGTCTACAAACTCGATAAGTCCGACCTGATCAAGCAGCGGGTTGTAATCCTCGGTGCTAATACGCTTACTGTGCCGATCGCCCAGCAGCTCTCCAAGAACTGGTACGTGATCCGGATGGTAACTGACAATGAGGAAAACTACAAGACCTTCAACAGTGAGGTGGCGGACCTGGCCTACCTGCCGAAGATCGATGAGACGACCCTGGATAAGGAGAACTTCTTTGATACCGACATCCTGGTGGCCTCCTTCCGCAATGACCGGAAGAACCTCCGCTTGGCCACGTTAGCGAAGAAGCGGGGCGTCAGTCGGGTGATTGCCAGCCAGCAGAACCCGAACGTCGACCACGAGCGGATCGATGAATTGGTGGCCCAGGGGGTCGAGATCTTCAACGCCTTCAACGTCGAGACCAGTGTTCTGCGTTCAATGATCGAGAGCCCATCAATCATCGAACTGCTGACCGATACCGAGGCCGGCCTGTTTGAAGTAGTTGTACGTAATCAACGATACGCCGGTCAGGAACTCCACACCCTGCCGTTTATCGACAAGATCACGGTCAGCCGGATCTACCGGAACCACAAGCCAATCTCGCCGCATGGGGATACGATCATCGAGCTCGGCGACCACATCCTCTTCACCGGGAACCACCTCGATGCCGAGACGGCACGCAACGAACTGCGGCGGAAGAACTGATTTTGTACGAATAAACCATGGAATAAGCCGAGAGAAACTATCGTCGAAACGCTTTCTATGGTAGAATTATAAAAAACAACAAGGAGGGCATTAACTATGCCATTAGTACACATCGACTTAATCGAAGGCCGGAGCGAGGAACAACTGAAGGGCCTCGTCAAGGACGTTACCGCAGCAATCTCCAAGAACGCCAATGTTCCAGCTGAACGGGTGCACATTGTTCTGAACGAAATGAAGAAGGACCGCTACAGTGTTGGCGGTAAGATGGTTAGCGATAACTAAACTTCCATGAATGGTCACCCGGAGTTCTTCCAGGTGGCCTCTTTTTGTGCTTGGACATAGCGAAAGGATGAATCGGATTGAACGAGCAACAATATATCATGGCAATTGACGAGGGGACGACCAGCTCCCGGGCCATCATCTTCGACCACGACGGCAATAAGGTGGGGATGAGCCAGAAGGAATTCCCCCAGTACTTCCCGCAACCGGGTTGGGTGGAGCATGACGCCACGGAGATCTGGGACAGTGTCCAGTCGGTAATGTCCGACGTGATGATTAAGACCCAGATCAAGCCATACAAGATCGCCGCCATCGGGATCACTAACCAGCGGGAGACGACGGTCATCTGGGATCGGCACACCGGGAAACCGATCTACCACGCGATCGTTTGGCAGTCCAAGCAGACCAGCGCGATCGCTGAGCAGCTGATCCGTGACGGCTATAAGGACATGATCCACGCCAAGACCGGGCTGGTAATCGACTCCTACTTCGCCGCCACCAAGATCAAGTGGATTCTCGATAAGGTGCCCGGCGCCCGGGAGAAGGCCGCCCGTGGGGACCTCCTCTTCGGCACCATCGACACCTGGCTGCTCTGGAAGCTGACCGGGGGCCGGACCCACGCGACCGACGTCACCAACGCCAGCCGGACAATGCTCTTCAATATCCACACTCTCGACTGGGACCAGGACATCCTCGACCTGCTCGATATCCCCCGGGCACT
>CAMCCW010000150.1 GCA_945873395.1 uncultured Lactobacillus sp.
GTTGGCTGGTAACCAACGGCAGAAGGAATCCGTCCTAACAGGGCAGAAACTTCTGACCCGGCCTGGGTGAACCGGAAAATGTTATCGATGAAGAGCAGCACGTCCTGACCCTTAACATCACGGAAGTATTCCGCAATGGTCAGACCAGTCAAGGCAACCCGCATACGGGCACCTGGTGGTTCGTTCATCTGACCATAAACCATGGCCGTCTTTTCCAGAACCCCGGAAGCCTTCATTTCGTAGTACATATCGTTACCTTCACGGGTACGTTCACCGACCCCAGTGAAGACAGAAATACCGTTGTGACCTTGGGCAATGTTGTGAATCAATTCCTGAATCAAAACGGTCTTACCAACACCGGCACCACCGAAGAGACCAATCTTACCACCACGAACATATGGAGCCAAGAGGTCAATAACCTTGATCCCAGTTTCCAAAATTTCCGTGTTGTTGTTTAATTCGTCATACTTAGGTGCATCACGGTGAATTGGCATCCGCTTAGCATCTGGACCAAACTTCGGTCCGTTGTCAACTGGTTCACCTAAGACGTTAAATACCCGACCAAGAGTATCGTCACCAACTGGCACACTAATTGCGGCACCAGTGTTTTCAACTTCCATTCCCCGCTGAAGACCATCGGTTCCGTCCATGGCAATAGTCCGGACAACCCCGTCACCCAATTCCAGGGCAACTTCAGTCGTTAAGACCTTGTCATCACTTTCCTTAATCTTCAGGGCATCGTTAATTTCAGGAAGCTTTTCGTCTAAGGGGAACTCAACATCAACAACTGGTCCGATAACTTGGACAACTTTACCAGTACTCATGTTGTTTCCTCCTACGTTTGAAATTATTCTTGTGCAGTCATACCACCGGTAATTTCAGTAATTTCAGTGGTGATAGCTGCCTGCCGTGCTCGGTTATACTGCAATTGCAATGTTGAAACAATGTCATCAGCATTGTCGGTCGCAGAACGCATGGCGTTGGCACTTGATGAGTGTTCGGATGTCTTGGCATCCAAAATAGCCCCATACAAGGCACTCTCTGCGTACTGTTCAACCAGTGCAGAAACAATTGCCGTATCTGACGGTTCAAATTCATATTCAGCCGAAACGTGGGCAGTCGTGACATCGCTATTTGCTGAATTGTCCTGACCATTGGCAGCTGCTAATTGGGCAAGCTCGTCATCGTTCAGTAGTGACTTTTCGGTAATTGGCAATGCATTGTGCGCGACCACGTGTGACGTAATCCGGTTCACATAGTGACTGTGAACCGTGTACAGTTCATCGAAGACACCATCATTGTACATCTGGACAGCCGTCCGAACAATTGGCAGAACTTCTCTAAATGTTGGCACGTCACTAACTCCAGAATACTGGTACACGATGTTCATGTCCCGCTTCTGGAAGAATTCCGTCCCGGTCTTTCCGATCGTCAAGAAGACGGTATTATCCTTGGTCAAGTTGTGCTTGGCCATCAGCCCCATGGTTTCCTTGATGATGTTACTGTTGTAACTACCAACCAGGCCCCGGTCCGAGGTGATTACCAGGATACCAGTCTTCTTAACCGGACGCTTTTTGAATAGTGCAGCGTAAACATCATCTTGCGAAGCAGCAGATGTTGCGCTGTGAGATTTAACCAGATCAGCCAACATTTGTTTAACCTTCTCAGCATAAACTTCGTAGGTTTGAGTATGGTGTTGAATTTGATTCAGTTTAGCAGTTGAAACCATCTGCATCGCAGACGTGATTTGCCGAGTACTCTTCGTAGATTCAATTTTATGTTTAACTGCAGCAAGTGAAGCTGGCACTAAATCTCACCGTCCTTTCGACTAACTATCATTAATTACTTAGCAGCAGCTTTCTTCTGGCTGTCACTCGTTTGGAATGACTTACTGAAGTCAGCAACTGCGTTTTGTAAGCCATCGCCTTCTGGCAGCTTACCAGTCTTCGTGATGTCGTCATAAAGGTCTTGGTGGTTAGCGTGCATATAAGCAGCCAGCTCACTCTCGTAACGTTGAACATCATCCAACGGAATCTTATCAATGAAACCGCGTGACAGTGCAAACAGCGTTACAACTTGTTGAGCAACTGGTTGTGGATCGTGCAAGCCTTGCTTTAAGACTTCCATCGTCCGTTGACCACGTGCCAACTTAGCCTGGGTGGCGTCATCAAGGTCAGAACCGAACTGGGCGAATGATGCCAATTCGTTGTAGGAAGCGATATCCAAACGAAGGGTACCAGCAACCTTCTTCATAGCCTTGATCTGGGCGTCACCACCGACCCGAGAAACAGAAGTCCCGGCATCAATGGCTGGACGTTGACCAGCGTAGAATTCATCAGAGTCCAGGAAGATCTGGCCATCGGTGATGGAAATAACGTTGGTTGGAATGTATGCGGAAACGTCCCCGGCCTGGGTCTGAATGATTGGCAGGGCGGTCATTGAACCACCGCCAAGGTCATCAGAAAGACGAGCAGCCCGTTCAAGCAAACGTGAGTGGGTATAGAAGATATCACCAGGGTAAGCTTCACGGCCAGGAGGACGACGCAGAATCAGTGAAAGTTCACGGTAAGCATCGGCCTGCTTTGAAAGGTCATCGTAGACGATCAGAACATCCTTGCCACCGAACATGAACTCTTCACCCATTGCGGCACCGGCATATGGCGCGATGTAAAGCATTGGAGCTGGGTTGGAAGCACTGGCAGAAACAACGATCGTGTAATCCATGGCACCAAACTTCCGTAAGGTTTCTACGTTAGCACGAACAGTTGATTCCTTTTGACCAATGGCAACGTAAATGCAGATAACATCCTTGCCCTTTTGGTTAATGATGGTGTCCAATGCAATGGCAGTCTTACCGGTCTTCCGGTC
>CAMCCW010000151.1 GCA_945873395.1 uncultured Lactobacillus sp.
TCGGTGTCCCGTGCTCAATCTTCAACTGTTCTTCCAAGCCTAGATCTTCCCACTGCGCCATCTTATCGGTAAGCGATATGGAAATTGTCCGTGTCTGTTGACTGATCGAAAGGGATGATTCACTGACCCAGAAAGTTCCCAGGAGGAAGTTAATCGCCTCTCTTGGATATTGAGTCAAATCAACGATTCCCTGGTAGACTCTGAACCGCTTATTGAACCAGATAACGCTAGTCTTGCTAGGCATATACTCCGGATCAACAATCATCTTCAATGTACCCGTACGCCTTGTCAGCGACGTTGCACTGTAATTAATTGTCCCATCTACAACATGGCCCGTGATGGTATCCAAAATGCTGTCATCGTCATTAAGAACCTGAATTGTAGTCTGGATATTACGGATTGGTTGCCGCATCGTACTAGCTGCTCTAGCACTAATCTCTGGTTCCATCCCCGTCACGATGTTTGGGAGACTCTGATTGTAGTCCGGCTTCTTGTAGGCTATTGGCATTTAGCCCACCGCCCTTCTAATCGGAACAGGGGTAAATGAGTTACGGTAACGTTCAAGTGCGCCTTTTGAGCCATCTTCAGCCTGGTATTCCTGGTTCCAAACAATGTTGCCATCATCGTCATACGTGTATACAGCCTTACCAGCAGATGAAATTAAACCTGACTTATCCATGGTGTTGTAGTCTAATGCGCCAATTTCAACGAAATCAAACGTTACATTAGAAATAGCATCAAGCCCCTCAGCCTTCGCAGTTGTTCTTACGTTGTTAGTTGCAACTACTATGATGTCGCCGTCTTCCCGACGAATAACCTTTACCTTCCCGTTATTAAGGAAGTTGATTACATTCTGTCGGTTAATAAATTCATCGTGTGCATTGATCTCACTAGAGTATCCAAACTCTTGTTGTGGAGTCAGTGGCAGGAATGTAATTGATCCTGTACGGTAATTTGCGTTACCAAATGACACAATAGGGAATTGTCCGTTTAGAGGTACTGACTTACTCATGTTCCCGTTGTAGGTTAAGTCTGAGAACTTAAAGTCAACGTTCATGGAGTAGTTCGTATCAATATCTGAGATAAAGGTCCCACTGTATTTGCTATGAACAGGAGGGCCAATTAACACATCACCCATTATTTCTTTAGCCAATGGAACAACGCAGTATTCATAGGTCTTGTTATTCTCAATGAAGCGGTCAATTACCGTGTATAAGTTGTAGTGATCGTCATAATCAAACTGAGCGACCAGCTGCCATTCAGTGTCCGTACTACGGTATTCTCGACGATAGCATTGAATCTTAGTTACAACGTGTCCACTACCGTTGATACTTCCTGCTTCTAGGCTATTGTTAAACTCAGCGTCCATGATCGTTTTAAGCGTCCATTGAGCTGGTTTTTCTTGCTTTTCGTCTATTGTGTCGTCGACAGATACAAAAAGCTCATCATACATTCCTGCACCCATCATCAGTTCGTCTAATTCCGATGTGGGGATGGCTGTATCGTAATACTGTTGGTCAAACCCATAGTTGAAATAATCAACTCCGATTATCACAAGCCTCGTTCCTTTCTATTTATATTTTTCTACATATTGGTCATAGAGCAATTCAATATGAGCAAGGTCTAGGTTTGCATCATCGAAGTTTATAACTTCTCTCAAGATGAAGCTATAAACGGTGCTGTATTGATTTAACTTGGTTCGACCATCTGTTAGTTTCATTGAACCAGCTCGCATTTGCGCAATAACTTCCCATACTCGTTGCTCATATTCGGTACGGTATACCTCGTATGCCGATTCCGAGTCACGTTCTGCCTTAGCAAGCTCTTTCCAGTAGTTAACCTGCTCATCATATTTGAAGTAGTCCCAGTATTCGTTGTCAATCTCCATAACCCGATTAAGAAGCTCATCATGCGATAAGGCGTGAGATCTAGCATCATTAATGGCTGCATTGACCTTAGTAATGTATTGCTGCCAGTGTGAGTCATGCTTCTGTTGCAGACGGTTACGTGCTGCGTTGATCTTAGCGTTAGCTACATCAATTAACTTACGAGTAGCTTCAGTAACACCCCCATACTCAGCCAACTCTTCCTGTGACTTCGTGTTGTCCCAGTCATCGCCCTTGAAGGTCTGGTCCGGCTCGATATGCATCTCAACACGATATTCAGTTACCTTGATATAGATATAGAAGGGTCTTAACCCCAGTCCCTTAATCGTGTTTGATTTGGTTCGTGAGTATATCTTCCCGGCCTTCTTCTCACAGGTAATGTAATCATCATGCTTATAGAACTTGATGTGTTGGCCACGGCCAAAGGCGGGAGCAAAATCAAGGAAAAGACCGTTCTGGACATTCATGGCCCACAGCTTACCAACCCAATTACTTGCCTTGGCCATCCCCAGTTTGGTGTACATAAGTGGGTTATCTTTCGGAACAACTACATAGTCATCTTTCCAGTATGTGTAGTTATCGTCGTTATCGTTCTCACGCTTGGGGATGTACGCTCGTGCTGATGTCCCTAGCAACTGTTTAAGGAAAAGATCGATAACTATTTGGCCATCCTGCTTATTCATTACTGGATTAAGAATCCCTGATACTGATGGTGCTACATATTGAGCGGTAAACTCTTGTAATTGCTCATATATCAGCCCATGATACGTCGTAACCTTCAGTCCAACGTAATAGAGTTTCCCCTTCTCAATATCCTTCATACGCTCTGAGAACCGTGTTGGTGAATCATTATCGGGAACCCGTACTGGATACCGCTTCAAGGCCACATGACGTTGATCATATAGCGTGAATTGATATGTCTTTACCGGCTCACCTTGCTC
>CAMCCW010000152.1 GCA_945873395.1 uncultured Lactobacillus sp.
CCTCTTGTCGGCATCATTATTACTTAAGAAGTATTAAAAGCCTGTATATCGACTGCTAACAATCGGTATACAGGCTTTTTCTTCACGGTAAAGCACATGTAGTGAACTTGAACAAAAGCAAGTGTAATAGTAATATAATCGGGATTCTTAGTAGCTATAAAGAGGAGTAATTCACAATGAAGAATACAGGAGCACAGCTTCAAGATTATCCTTGATAAGATGCTTAATTCAACGGCCTATCAACGGGGAAATGCAACTGAATATAGTCCTAATAACGTTACTTTTAATTCGGCCTCACCATTGGCAGGAAAAAGGATTGCCTTCCTTGGCTCATTGGTAACTTATGGCTTTGCGGCAAAGGGAAAGTCCTTTGTTGATTATCTACAGGCACGTGATGGTGTACAGGTAACCAAGTCGGCATCTCTGGAACTACCTTAGCGGGATTAGAAACGGGTGGCTACCTTGACCGCCTCGAACATGATTTCTCGGCAAATAGTCATTATGACCTGTTTGTTTGTCAGCTATCGACTAACGATAATCGTCATGGTAAGGTGTTGGGAAATATTACCCCAAGTGACCAGTGGGATAATTTTGACTGTTCGACGACACTAGGCGCAATTGAGGAGATCTGCCACTACGTCCGTGCGCACTTTGATTGTCCCCTCACTTTCTACACCTGCTTGCAGGATGATCCTGCCGGCCAATATGCAAACTTGATTGCTCAGCTAAAGAAGCTACAAGCAAAGTGGGACTTTACGATTATTGACCTATTTCACAACCAGGGCCTGCTGGCCAGTACAGCAGCTCACCCTAATGCGATGTTTGATGATGTTCACCCCACTCAAGAAGGTTACCTGAAGATTTGGTTACCGGTTTTTGAACGAGAACTAACGGCAATTTTAGCAAGTTAGGGAATATATCCTTTCGAAAAATAACTGAATAGTTGTGGGGACGATAGGCAATAAAAAACGGTAAAGATAAGAATCCTTACCGAATATCATAGAAAGAGGGCGTGAACCACCGACTGTGGTGATTCACGCCCTTTGGCTTTAAGCTATAAGAGTACTAGTATCTGAAAATATCGAGCTGGAGCTTTTTGCTGACCAGCTCCAGGAGGGCTAATCCAGCCACACTGTTTCCTGCCGCATCAAGGGCTGGACTAAAGATACCAATACCGTAGTGGCTCGGAGCGGCCGAGACGAGTCCACCACCGACGCCACTCTTAGTTGGCACCCCAATCTTAACGGAATAGGTACCAGATTCGGTGTAGAGCCCTGTTGTCATCATAACCGACTTGGTATAGGTCGCCGCTTCACTAGAAATAATGCGTTCACCATTCCATGGAGCGACGCCATCGTTAGCCAGAACAGCACCGAGGTTAGCTAAACTCTGACATGTTACCATCATTGAACACTGCTTGAAGTAGGTTTCAAGACTGGTGTCCACGTCATTATTCAAGACACCCTTGGCCTTAAGATAATAGGCTAAGGAACGATTCATATCGCCAGTCCGGAGTTCTGACTGGTAGATCTCATTGTTGAGGGTAATCTCCGGGTCGTTGCAAATCTTACGGCTGAATTCGAAGATCTGCGCAAAGGGTGATTGGCCGTCCTGTTCTTCAATTAGGGAACTGATCAGGATCGCCCCACTGTTAATGAAGGCATTTAGCGGGTGAGTCTCCTTAGTAATCTCCATGTTGAGGACGGTATCGAACGGAAAGCCCGTTTGCCGGGTTCCCACCTCGGCTTCAACCGCAGTGAGTCCTAAGCGTTCAATCGCGTAGAGCAGAGTGATGACCTTAGAAACACTCTCAATGGCAAAGCGGACCTGGGATGCGCCGGCCTCGGCCTTCTTATCGTTGGTAACATCAAAAAGATAGATCCCGAGCTGGTAGGGGTCAACCTTAGACAGGGCAGGGATGTAAGTTGCCACCTGCCCCTCGTCGATTTTGCCCCAACACTCTTGGATGGCATCATTAAGATTCACGATCATTCCTCCCGATTATGATTAGTAACCTTAATTATATGAAAAAAAGGCATCCTGTCCAGATGCAGGAAACCTTAGGTCGATATTATTTTAACTGTAGGGACTTTACCCAGTTATTTAGGGCAGCAGGGGAGTTTAGAACGTCGCCTTGCTGAAGGTCTAGCTGGTAGCCGTTCTCCTTAACAGTCCGGGCAACATTTGATTGCGACCGGTTGTAACTTGAACTGCTGGAGATTCCAAAGGTAGCCAGGACCTTGCCGTTGAGGTCCAGCTTGTCAATCGTAGCGGCGATTAGACGTGGTGGAATTCCCCACCAGATCGGGTGACCGATAATCACATTATCGTATTGAGCCATGTCAGGTAGGTCGTCTTTGATCGGCACCCGACCGTCGTGTTCCTGCTTTTGTTCAACCGTGGCCCGCGTTGTTTCATCATGCCAGTTAAGATCTGTGGCTGTGTAGGGCTTAACCGGGTGAATCTCGGCAATGTCCGCGCCCAATTGCTTGGCGACTTCCTCGGCTGCCTTCTTAGTAGTTCCGGTAGCGGAATAATAAAGTACAATTGTTTTTGCCATAAGATGGCCTCCTTTGTAGCTTACTTTTTATAAGTATATTATAGAAGATAATGCAGAAGTTGTTAAATGATTTGACATACGGACTACGAATTTAGAATCTAAAAATAAGTCTTGACGGTTTCTGTTATGGTAAGATATAATACATATTGTTGATTTGTTATTCCGGCATAGCTCAGTTGGTAGAGCACCTGACTGTTAA
>CAMCCW010000153.1 GCA_945873395.1 uncultured Lactobacillus sp.
GGAGGTCCGCCCATATGTAAGTCTATTTGTGTCTTTCATATTAACTATTATATCACAATCCGATTGTAACCATATGCACCACGTATAAAAAGAGCGGACAATTCATCACGTCCTTAAAAGAACGTGTTTCCTTGCCCACTTTCAAAAAGCAGTTGGTGAACTCTCTTAAGTTCATCAACTGCTTTTAAACATGATTGGATGTAGATCAATGTGATTGACGCTGAACCCACTCAATCAGGTAGCGATCGAGGAGGGCCCGATAATGCAACTCGGCGGTATCTGCCAGCAGCAGTTGCCCCGCCTGGTCGAATTGGTAGCCGCCCCACATATGTTGAGCAATCGGACTCATCAGGATGGACTGTACAACCCGTAGTAGGCCAATCGTATGCTGAGCATCAAGGTAGCCAAGGGCCACGACGTCCCGGGGATCAATGTAATTGAAGATCCGGCAGCGCAGGTTCAACGCATTCTTCCGTTGTCGGGCATTCAGCAACCAGTAGAGATTAGGCCCCTCATACAGCCAGGCTCCTGCCACTTGCCTTGGGTAGCGGCAATTAGCCAGGGCAAACTGACCATTGATCGAGCCAAGAGAATGTCCATAAATATAGAAGTTGGTGGTAGGATCAGCTGCTAACAATTGATTCAGCCAGTTAGCCGCCGTCCACATCTCTGCGGGGATGTCCGGTAACTGGTGGAGAATCGCATCCCCAATCGGCAAGTTGACCCGCAGCCATTCGTTTGTCCAGGTGGTCGGATCCCCATGACGAATCCCGGAAGAACCGCGGAGGAGGATGATTTTTTCTTGGGGATTGTGCCTTATCACCGTTGCCCGAAAGCCGTTAGCGGTATTGGCGACCCGCTCGACCCGGCCAATGATCGTCTGGCCCGGCAGACGCATCTCCTGGCCAACCTGCCAGTCGTAATATTCGCGTTGGGCCAGCTGCACCCGCTGGCGGTCAGTTAAGTTAATGCTCACGTCAACACCCCCGTTTCTTAATTATTCTTCATTTTGGCTTTGAACGCAATCAGTTATTAAGCACTATCTGAATAACTATTGTATAATACATACTAATACTTTTAAGGGAGCGTCGTTTATGTTATATGATGCAGCATTAGTCCTGGAAGGCGGGGCCTTTCGGGGACAGTATACCGCTGGTGTGGTTGATGCCTTCTTGGCGCACCACATTGAATTTCGCAGTGTGATCGGGGTCTCGGCCGGCTCATTATGTGGGGTCAACTTTGTCTCTAAGCAGTACGGTCGCCCGGCGATGATCAATATTCACCACCGCCATGACCGCGACTACATCTCACTGACCCACCTTCTTCATCGTAAGAGCATCATCAACTTGGATTATCTATTTGAGGATCACGGCTGGCAATGGCGGAACTTCAACGACCAGGCTTACCAGCGCTCGGCTTCCCACTTCACGGCCGTCGCCACCCGGTTAACCGACGCGAAAGCCGTAACCTTTACCGATCCGGTGGGGGATGAGCTGACCCGGGCACTGAAGGCCTCCTCATCGATGCCGGTCATCGCTAAGCCACAACGAACTAGTCAGGG
Organism: uncultured Lactobacillus sp.; assembly: GCA_945873395.1. Classification (GTDB taxonomy): domain Bacteria; phylum Bacillota; class Bacilli; order Lactobacillales; family Lactobacillaceae; genus Limosilactobacillus. The sequence continues at coordinate 1,562 of CAMCCW010000153.1, forward strand.
CCTGTGCATGGACGGCGGGGTTGCCGATTCCATCCCCTACGATATCGCCCAACAACAGGGCTTCAAGAAGATCGTCATTGTACGGACCCGGGACATCAACTACCGGAAGAAGCCAACTAGTCGGGCCCTCGCCCAGCTTCTTCACCGTTACTATCCAGAATACCCGATCTTCGTCAAAGCAGCCATTAACCGCCCTGCCGCTTATAACCAGCAAGTTGAGGAAGTTAACCGCCTCACCAAGGAAAAACAATTCTTCACTATCGCCCCCCAGCACCCGGTTAAGGTTAGCCGGATCGAGGGTAATACTAAGAAGCTGGTTGAACTGTACGAAACAGGAAAGCGGGAAACTAATAGTGTCTTGCCGCAGTTGATTAAGTACCTTGAGAAGTAAGGGATACATAAGGAAGTGATTGCTATGGCCATCGAAACTACGCAAAGTGACTTCAGAAAGCATGTTAAGTCCTATTTGGATCAAGCCACCGACAATAATCAAACGGTCTTGGTCACTTGCTCGCACCAGAAAACGGCTGCAGTTATTTCCAAGAATCGACTGAATGCCCTTATTAACGCTGTAACTTCTAAGAAAAACTCGCTGGACTATGCCATCGCCCGTGATAAATTGATTGATATGCATATTCTTTCTGAAGATCCACTTGTTGAACATAATGCCGATTACTGGAATCAATTTAGAAATAGTTAACATCTATAAGTTCGATATAAACAAAACCGTTCTTGTGTCTTCACCACAAGAACGGTTTTGTTTTCAATTATGAATTATTTCATAATTTGACCAACTAGTTTTCGGATGTGTTCATTCATCACATCAACTTTCTTTACTGGGAGTGCGATATCATCAAAGATTAACGGCAGCTCCGTACAGCCAAGAATCAAGGCATCGACTTCATTAGTACTAATAATACTCTCAGCAATCTCCGCAAACTTTTTCTGGGTACTTGGAACGACTTTGCCCAGCTCCAATTCAGTTTCAATCTTTTTCCCAATATATTCGATTTCTGCCCTACTAGGGAGGAGTACGTTAATGTTGTTCTTAGATAAGTACTGCTGAAAGAACCCGGCCTTGAGGGTTTGCTGAGTCCCCATCAGAAGAACATTCTTCAGATTTTCCTGATCGATAAATTCTTTGGTCGTGTCTAGCATGCTAATAACCGGAACTG
>CAMCCW010000154.1 GCA_945873395.1 uncultured Lactobacillus sp.
AAAGTCTATCACAAATGACTTTTTTATTTTTCTAACTTAATTTTACAAACCGCGACTAAAAAGAGCCGCGACGCAACAGCATCACGACTCTTTTTAAATTCTCATAATAATTAAAGCGCTTCCGGATCCTCAACAATTGGCAAGATAATCCGGAAAAGCGAACCGGCCCCCAGGGAACTTTCCAGGGTGATGGATCCATGATAGCCTTCGATTAACCGCTTGGCAATCGAAAGTCCCAGGCCATTGCCACCCTTCTTGCGGCTCCGGGCCTTGTCTACCCGGTAGAAACGATCAAAGACCTTATCGATATCCGTGGCGGGAATACCCTCACCAAAGTCCTGAATCCCAATCTCCACGGTGTTCATCCCCCGGGACAGGGAGATGTGAACCTCTTTACGCTCCGTCGAATACTTGACGGCGTTGTCACAGAGAATGACTAAGACTTGTTCCAAGTGGTCACGGTAGATATTGGCCGTGATTGGCTCGTCCAAGTCATCATCAAGGGTGAAATGGAAGTCCGGATAAAGCATCTTAAAGTTGTTGAAGACCTGGTGGACCACGTCGTTAACAACTGTCTTTTCGTTGCGGAAGTTGATATCAACCTGTTCGGCCCGACTGAGGTCCAGCATCTCCTGAACCAGGTTCTTCATCCGCTTGGTCTCAATCAACGAGGCCTTAATGGAATCATTGAGGACTTCAGGGTCATCTTTACCCCAACGCTCCAGCATATCCAAGTGTCCCTGGATAATGGCGATCGGTGTCCGCAGCTCGTGACTGACATCACTGACAAACTGGGATTGCTGGTCGATGTAGCGCTGCATCCGGTCCAGCATCTCATTGAACATCGTGGTCAACTCAGTCAGCTCATCATTATGGTTGGGCACGGGTACCCGGACATTCTTAGTTGGATCTTTACTGATCGTCTTGACGGTGTCATGGATCTCACCAAGTGGCCGTAGGAACATCATTGACAGGAAATAACCGAGCAGACCGCTAGCTAAGACAACTAAGCACATTGCCAGAATTACAACCAGGCGTAGTTGCTTATAGTTTCGATAGTAGACGTTCAGCTTATTCTCCACCTGGAGGTAGCCGATCCGTCGGTGACCACGCTGGGAATAGATTGGTTGCTGACCAACGATCACCTTATGGTTGGCCCCCTTCATCATCCGGACCCGGCGGTGGTTAGTAAAGGTCGGCTCAGTGATACTCTTTCCGGTACTCAGGATCGGGTGGTGGCTCCGGTCATAAATATTAACGATCAGGTGGCCATCACTGAGTTCCTGAATGATTGGACGCTGATATTGGCTGCCGACCGCCACTTGACCATCATCAGGATCAATGACATTACTGATATTTTTCTTGGTCAGCGGTTGGTTAATCCGACCCAGTTGACGGCTGATGTTCGTCATCCCCTGGTTGAGCAAGTCCCGTTCCTGGTTAAAGAGGCTCTGAGTGAATGAACTAAACATCGCCATCGCGACGATGAAGAAAATAATCAGTGAGCCCACAGCCGTCCCAAAGGCCCACTTAAGCTTTAAGGAAATAAAACGTCGGTTACTTGTTTTTTCCTCCATAGTTAACCACGAACCTTACGAACGAATTACGTATCCAGTACCCCGCACGGTCTGAATGTAGCTCTTCTCACCTGGACGGTCAATCTTGTTCCGCAGATAACGGATGTAAACATCGACCACGTTAGTTTCAACCTTGGAATCGTAGCCCCACACTTTGGAGAGTAATTCCTTCCGTGACATGACAACGTTGATATTCTCCATCAGGATTAAGAGCAGTTCGTACTCCCGCTTGGTCAGGTTGATTACTTCATCACCCCGCCGAACGACCCGGTTTTCCTTCTCAATCGTCAGGTCCTTGTAGTTAACGGTGGTCTGGTGCTCCTTGTTATTACCATCCTCAATGCTGATCCGCCGCAGCAGGGCCCGGACCCGGGCTAACAACTCTTCAATGGCAAACGGCTTGACGATGTAGTCATCCGCCCCGTGGTCAAGGCCAGAAACCCGGTCAATCACTGAATCACGGGCAGTCATGATGATGATCGGCGTGTCTTTGACCTCCCGAACACGACGGGCAACTTCAATCCCGTTCAGTTCAGGCAGCATCAGGTCCAGCAGAATAACGTCAAAATCCTGGTTCAAGGCCGCTTCCAGTCCGGCCCGGCCATCAAGCTCAACATCGGTGTCGTATCCCTCATGCTTCAGCTCCATGTCCACAAACTTTGCCAAATTCTCTTCGTCTTCAATAATCAAGATTCGACTCATTAATTTCACCTACTAACAATCAATTTAATAACGACCATATTAATAAAACAAAATAATTTTATCACAATTTTCTAATAAACCCCAGTATTCTGGCCATTAAAATTAAGGAAATGTCTTCTCGTAAGAAAACAACTGTCCCCTATTATTAAAATTTAAAAATAAAAAATCACCCCAGGTCCGGCGCCTAAAGAGTGATCTTTATCATATAAATTAGTTGTTAGTGTTAACAACTTGCTTGCCGTTGTAGTAGCCGCAGTTAGGGCATACCATGTGGGACATCCGAAGTTCACCACAGTTTGGGCAAGGAGTTAAACCAGGGACATTCAACTTGATGTGACCCCGACGCATACGCTTCTTAGTCTTTGAAGTCT
>CAMCCW010000155.1 GCA_945873395.1 uncultured Lactobacillus sp.
GGTCTCGGCACCCATTAATGCTGTGTAGAAGGCATTCGGGTAGTGACACTTCAGGTAGGCCAGCTCGAAGGCCAGCATGGAATAGGCAACCGCATGGGACCGGTTAAACCCGTAGTTAGCGAACTGGTCAATGTAGTCAAACACCTGCTGGGCCCGTTCCGTGGTGAAACCGTTTTTGACGGCCCCTTTAAGAAACTTATCCCGCATTCCAGCCATTACGGCGGCTTTCTTCTTACTCATCGCCCGCCGTAACAGATCGGCCTCGCCCAGGGTAAAGCCGGCCATGGCCGATGCCAGCTGCATAACCTGCTCCTGGTAGACCAAGATGCCATAGGTTGGTGCCAAGATTGCCCGCAGTGCCGGATCTGGAATCTGGTATTTTTCCTGGCCATGCTTTCTAGCAATGAAGTGGCTGATGTTTTCCAACGGGCCTGGCCGGTAGAGGGCATTCACGGCAATGATGTCCTCAAATTTGTCCGGGTGGAGACTGACGAGAACATTTCGGATCCCACTCGATTCAAATTGAAAGACCCCGTCTGTCTGTCCCCGTTGGAAAAGCCGCAGGGTGGCCGGATCATCATATGAGATTTGTGCAGGTGAAAAATCAGGGTGCTCCTGGCGAACCAGTTGACGGGTCCTCGCCAGGATTGACAGGTTCTTCAAGCCCAGGAAGTCCATCTTAAGCAGCCCGAGGGCCTCAACCGTCCCCTTGGTGAACTGGGCCATCAAGAGACCTTCACCACCATCTTGAAGGGGGACAATCTCATGCAGGGGCTGTTCAGAGAGCACCACTCCGGCCGCATGGGTTGAGTAGTGACGAGGCAACCCTTCCAGCTTCTGGGCCACCGTCATCAGCAACCGGGCATCCGGGTGATCATCAATGAAGTTGCGTAGGCGTTGCGAATCCTTTAGGGCACTGGCCAGAGTAAGGTTATGACTATCAGGCAAAGTGCCCAGCAATTCATTGACGTCGTAGCGGGGCCAGTTGAAGACCCGGCTGACGTCCCGCAAGACCTGCTTAGCCCCCAGGGTTCCAAAGGTAATGATCTGGCCAACGTGCTGGTGACCATACTTATCATGAACGTATTGAAGGACTTCCCCGCGGCGGTTATCTGGAATATCCAGGTCAATGTCAGGCATCTGAGCACGCTCCGGATTGAGGAAACGTTCAAACAGGAGGTGGTATTCCAACGGGTCCACTTCGGTGATCGCCAGAGCGTAGGCTACCAGCGAACCGGCCGCTGACCCTCTTCCCGGATCAGTCGTAATATTCTGCCGGTGGGCAAAGTTCATGACGTCCCAGACAATCAGAAAGTAATCATCAAAACCCATCTGATGGATTACCGCCAGCTCATGGTCGAGCCGTTTTTGATAGTCCTGTTTGGTAAAGCCAGTAGCAACTGGACGCCGGGCCAGCCCCTGCTCGCACAGGGAACGCAGGTACTCCTGGGAAGTCATGCCCGCCGGCGTTGCAAAGTGTGGGAGGACCGGGGCCTTGAATTCCAGCTCAACATTACATTCCTGAGCCAGCCGTGCTGTCTGTTTTGCAGCCTGCCCGAGTCCCGCCTGCTGGTAGGCCCTGTCTTCTTGAACAGTAGAACGCAGATAGTGGTCCCCACGTTCCCGGGCCTGGTGGGTAATGTCTTCCAGCTGTCCACCCGTTTGGATTGCCCGCAGGACCTTAGTAGCAAATTGATCCGTGGGTTCCAAGTATTCCACTGGCCGACTCCCCACCAGTGATAGTCCCTGGGCGTGAGCAAGATCCTTAATGGTGGCCTGCTGAACCGGATCGAGTTCCGGATTAATCCCCAGCAGGAGGCTATCTGGGTCAGTAAACTTCCGCAATCGTTCCAGGAATTGGTCGGGATGCAGGAGTGCACTGAACAAGCCGGTCTGAGGTGGCACAATGACAAAGAGGCTCCCTAATAGGTCCCCCACCTGATCAACCGTCAACGGCAACTTATCCGGAGCTGTAGTTTGGTGCCGGGTGGATAGGTCCATCAAGTGCTGATACCCCTGACGGTTACGAGCAATGAAGGTCAGCATGAGACTATTCCCCGTCCCCTGGCCCAGGGTCAGACACATCTTCATCCCCAGAAGTGGCTTAAGGTCCGCCTGCCGAGCAGCGTTATAAAAGTCAACTACCCCGTAGAGAACATTTTCATCCGTCAGCGCCAGAGCATCATATCCCTTCTCCTTAGCTGACCGGACCAACTCAGAGATCCTGGTCGGGCTCTGTAACAGGCTAAATGAACTTCGGACATCAAGTGGCGTAAATGCCAAAGCCCTCTCCTCCTTTCGTATATAGATTGATTATACCAAATCTCAGCAAGGTGCCAGCAATGAAACACTCAAACCAGTTTGCCCCTTTTCTATTTCCGGTCGTTTGTGCTAAAATTAAGAAGTTAAAAGAGGGGATGACTTACATGAACGTATTATCACGGAACATCGTGGCCGGAATCTGGGCACTGATCCTCGGTGAAGTTTTGGCCTACATTACTAGTCAACTCGAAGGCCTGACACCCGACTATAAGTTAGTTGGGATTCTGGCTGTTGTCATGGCATTGATCGCAGTCAACGCCGTAACCGCCATCACCGAGAGTGCCAACCCGGCTAA
>CAMCCW010000156.1 GCA_945873395.1 uncultured Lactobacillus sp.
TGGCGTTTTTTATTTACCACCAACTGGGTGGCTAACTTCATTCTATAATCCACCTGTTTAAAGCAAAAAAGTGACCGCTGGCTGAAGATCATCAGTCAGCGGTCGCTTTCAACTACTTATTCTTCATAGTTAATGTAATCACGCAGAAGCTTGCCATACTTAACCAGTTCGCTCAGCTTCGCATCAGATTCTGGTTCAATAACCAGGGCTGAACTCTTGTCCTCGTTATCATTCATCTGCTGCTTACCCCAGATGCTTAGTGACATCATTAGCTGACGGAAGTCCTTACCGTCTTCCGTCAGGGAGTAGCAATTCTCGGTATCCTTCACGGGGTTGGCAACCCGCAGGTTCTGCAGCTTAGCCAACTCATTCTGGAGCTCATCACTAGACATCTTGGGAACCAATTGCTTCATCTCATCCAAGGTCAGTGGTCGAAAGCCCAACCAAAAAATTAAAGTCGGCTGCCACTTGTCCTGTAAGATACTGAGTGAGTAATCAATTCCACTGTGATTTGTTTGATCTGTCATTGATAGCCCTCCAATCTGAAACGCTTTATTCCACCTCTCACCACCATTATACTTGATTCCTATACTATTGCACGTTTTTTGTCAAAGAATCTTATTTTTCAATATAGCGTTTAATGAGGCGTTCAATCTCCTTGCACTCCTCCTCGGTGCAGTAGTTTTGGATGACCCGGCGGACAAGCATCATCATCCACCGTCGTCGGAGATCACGACTCATCGCACGCCGGTTACTACACATATCGTAGAAGTGAACACTCTTCCGCTTGGCTACCCGTTTAACGCCGAGACTGTGCATCCGCCATTCCAAAGCATTCAGCTGAAGTTTCGCCGCGTCATCTGCTGCTTGCAGTAAATTCATAAAGGTCTTATAGCCGGTATCAATCTTGATCCGAAAGATTTGCCGCTTACGTCCCCGGAAAGAGGCCATCGTCTGGCCATCCTCAGTCGCCCGCTTATCAAATAAGCGTTTGGCCACGTAATAGACGACCTGGCCATTACTTGTTCCACAAGTTGGTACAAGACGATTATTCCCCGCAATATAGCCCCGTCCTTTATGCACACCAATCATGTCATACAATGCCTGACACTCAAACTCTGCAATATCATTATCACGGGCAAATTGTTCCAGTACCTCCCGGAGTGTGCGGGGAAGTACTAAGTAGCGACCGTCCCAAGTTAGGATAAAAGTCCGCTCCCTATCATACGCCGTCATTAGAATAGTGTTATCCCAGCTTGGTTGGAAACTAGCAGTCTCTTCATCAAGCAATAGGCTCGACATTTTACTTAAATCGAGCTCTCTCGTTTGTTTCATTGGCTTTTCCTATCTTTAGGGCCTAATTTTAAATTATTAGTAACCCAGTAAAATTTAGTAAGCGCTTACCATGATTAATAAGATACCGGACATTTTATCCCCCGTCAATGCTTTTTTCGCTTATTTGTGATTATTTTCTCATTCGCTTATTGCATATTTGTTCAGTAAGCTAGAGACACTCAAGCGCGCTTGGGAATCTATCATAGACAGGTGATTTCCAATGACAACAAAAAAACTTCAAGATGGCTTTAATTTCTTATACAGTGATAAGCGAACGCGTCTGGTCCACGGTGTTCTCAAAGGACTCGGCGTCGCGGTTAACCGTGACGACTACGACGACCTCTTCCAGGAGGGCTGTCTGATCTTTGCCCAGGTCTTCGCGGACTATCCGGAACCAATCAGGACGCCGATGGAGGAACGGCGACTGATGACCTTTGCCTATCGCAAGATCCGTTGGCGGCTCCTCGACATTCTCCGTCACCAGCAGCGAGGCGTGGAAGTCAGTCAGTATTCACTCGACCAGGATGAGCTGAATCCTGAAAGTCGGGAGCTAGATGACCCACGGGCCCAGCTTCCCTTCGATCGACTGGCGAACGCTGCCTTCTTTGACGAGCTCTGGCGGCGATCAAGTAAAAAGGCGCGACGCTACCTCAGTCTTACCCTCCAGGATCGTTTTGACAGTGACACGGCAATCGCTAAGCACTGTGGAGTTTCTCGGCAAGCCGTCCACCAGTGGAAGCAACAATTGATTGCGACTGCCCGCCGCTTGCAGAAGGACTGGCCGGACATGGTATAATCGCCCCTGAGGTGATAGTGTGAATCAACATCAAACCACGTCATCGCCAAGCTGGTTTCACTCCCACTACCAAGGTGAAGATCGCGACGATGGCTGTGCCAACGAGCTCAGTATCTACCGGGACCCGGCCGAACCGCGGTTGGATGTCCTGCTGACAAACGTCGATTTTGACGGGATCGGGCACGATAATACCTATTCCCTGACCAGGAAGGACGCGGCTAAGCTTCGTGACTTCCTGCAGGAATGGCTGGATAAATGAAAAATGGTGCGGCTCAACCATGATGATTGGTTGGTTCGCACCATTTTTGTCTACCTATCTTCTATCCATTTACTTATTCTCATGAGTGTCTTCCCAGACCTTCTCCAGCATTTGGTAGCGTAGATCACCCACCTGGCTGACCTGGTAGTCGGCACCCTGCAACTGGTCGGCATCCCCCACGCCGATTGTCACCAGCCGGGCGTTAGTGGCGGCCTGCAGGTCCTCC
>CAMCCW010000157.1 GCA_945873395.1 uncultured Lactobacillus sp.
ATTGACAGAACATAAATTGAACCATTAGCCGATCTGAATTGTAAGCTGTCAAAAACTAGCGCACTGATCTTCTTGGGATCACTCTCCTGGTGATATACCCGGCCTTTGGGGTCTTCCTCAACGATGAAAGTTTCCCCGCCGTCTGGTGAGTAACCAACCCCACGATCTCCGGTTTTACTGTCAATCATCGGTTCATTAACTATCAGTCGTCGTTCCATTGGTTGTCCCTCCAATCGTTGGTATATCGTCAGCCGTTACTGGCGGAGTAACATTGCGCTTTCTGTTTTGATCATTACCACTATGTAAAGCAGTCTTAGCCGCATTGTTCCGGTTGTTCCACTCATCCGGTCCGAAGATCTTGTTTCCGAAAGTGATCGTGTCCGTTTGAGTCGTTGTTGGATCAATGTACTTGGTATAGCTTTGAATCCGGACATTAACATCAATGCCAAATCGATCACGCAGCCAGCCGTTATTACCGACGGCAATTGTGTTGCTAATCCCGCTATTATCTTTGAAGTTTACCCAATCAATCGTGTACTCAACATCTGGATAATCATGCAGCTGTGCCTTCATGGCTTCTTTCATCGTATTTTCATCAGTGATCGTGTCACTACTAAAGTCTTCAGCCCAGATCTTGCCCCACTTATCATCTGCTGCCATCGGGCTATAGTACTCTCCCCGACAGGTGTATTGAGGCTGTTGATCGGTAGTATCAGTAGATGAATCAGACGTGTCTGATGAACCATCACCGCTTCCTTGTACCCTTGCTGCCATTTGCGGATTGCGCACCCCAAAGTCAGGTGCCCAAGCACTAATTGCTTGAACAACCGTCCCACGTGAAGGATTGGCCGCCATTTCTAGCGTGTTGCTGTCTAACGCTAAGGCTACGTGATAAGTTGACCCTCGTGCGCCCCAAAACAACATATCCCCTTCTTGATACGGTGGGCCAACAACCTGGCCTTGATACTCTTCGTAAGTAGTTGGTTGGTGCATTGGAATACCAAAGTGGTTATAGACATAGGCAACGAAGCCAGAGCAATCCCACCCACCTGGTGAGTTACCTCCCCAAACATAAGGGACGCCAGCATACTGGCGGGCAAAGGTAGCAACTTCACCACCACCGCCAGTATCTCCACTATCATCCTTTGGATCTGGTTCAATCTCTTTCCCGGTACCTCTGATTGCCGTTTCAATTGTCGTGTAGTCCTCGTTGACTTGAATCTTTGAAGCATTTAGCTTGTCGACAAAAACAAACGTGTTGTCTTTACCGATCTTTGAAGCTAAATGAATCGTCGTATTGTCAAACCAGAACTCAACGTTAAAGGCTTCAGCAATCGAGCTCAGGACGTCATCGCCATGTGCCTTTCCTAGCGTATCCGAACCGAAATCGTGATCACCCACATTCCCATCAATTGAGTAATGAAACTTACTGTCTGATACTAAAAAATCACAACAAGCCTTAAGTGATTGGCTTCCTGTGATCGTGTTTTCTAAATACATATCATGTAAGTCATGTGCAATATGAATAGTCGTCACGGCATAAACTCGGTATTTGCTAGTAGGGACCGGATTAGAAGTAGCTATTCGATACTGTTGCCCTGTCGTTGGGTCAGTGATGATTGATCGTGGTGCAATCATCTTTTCAGCTGCTTCGTTCTCTTCATCAGCAATAAAACTAAAGTTCAAAGTCGGATATGACTTCAAAGTGTCAGTAACCGCTACATCATAGGCATGCACCGCTGTCACATCCCCTGCTGGTGAACGAATCGGTAAACTCAGCATCTTAACATCTCCTAGTAATAAAAACGAGTGTCAAACTTAACCGTAAAGTTTGTGGCACCCGTGATCGTTATTTTGTTAATTCCAGTTTCAAAGTCTAAGAATCCATGATTACCAGCATCATAGTTTTGAACATCATTAAGAGTTGGCATCACACCTTGAATAGATAGCTTATCGCTAGCTTTCAAGGTATTTTTGTATTGGAACGATTGATCAGTTGTCTGGTTAGTTATCGTGATTCCGTTTGGTGCATCCCCTTGAAAATCAATTGTTACAGGATGCTCTTCTGCGGTAAGCTTGATAACTCCAGCGTTCAAAAAGTCAAAATTAGCTTGGTTGGTAAAGGTATATTGCCATTCATTACGAAATAGTCCCATACCTAAGCCAATCCCTTTACCGGTTTCCCTACTAAGTTCTTGTGTGGTATACGAGCTCTCAGCATAGCCAGTTGGGCAATCTAAGTTAATCTGCACATTTGAAGCGCGCCAAAAACTATTATCGCGGCTCACACTAACCGGTTCCGCATAAACTTTCCACCTAATCGCTCTGTTAGCCGTGTCATAGACATAGAACGGTTCATGGCTTTGCAATAGGCGGTTAAGTTTCATTCGCTGTAGGAACAGATCGTTAGAGTCAATAGCAAGCACATTCAGCGTCAGTGGAATCACCAATTGTTGGACCTGTACTCCTGCCATTTTGGCACCGTATTGCCCGATCTGCTGGTAGTTGTAGTTATAGTTAGTCGTTGGTACATCAAACTTTTTAACTCTGAAACCGAGCTGATCTAAATCAAAGATCGTTCCATCGAGTTTTTGAAAGATTATTG
>CAMCCW010000158.1 GCA_945873395.1 uncultured Lactobacillus sp.
TAGTACCAAAAATTAGACGTTGGAGACTGATACCAGCCAGTTTTTGCTGCTCCTTCGTTATCGAATAAATACCAACGTCCGCCTTCAGAGTTAAACCAACCCTTATTAGCCCAAGCATTAGTTGTGTCAAAATGATACCAATTACCATTTAATTTCTGCCAACCAGTATCTGCCCAAGCATTGGTTGGATCAAAATAATAGGTATTATTGTACTGGTTTGTCCACCAACCAGTCTTTGCAGCCCCATCTTGATTAAAGTAGTACCACAATCCCGCTTGCGATTTAAACCAACCGGTCTGCGCCTTACCATCCTGATTAAAGTGATACCAATTACTATTATTTTGCTTCCATCCTTTATTGAAGAACCGATCATTATTTGAGTCGAAATAGTAAGTATTTCCATCAATTTTGTGGACACCATTAGTTAAACTAGTGGTGTTAATGTCGCCATTAGTCGAATTAAAAGTGTATCCATCAACATAGTTACTACGAATACCGGTATTATTATCATAGTATTTTAACAAACCGTTATCGTTGTCGTAAACAATACCTTTTTGTTGTTCACCCGACTGAGGATCATAATAATAATGTTGGCCATTAACAATCGTGTCACCAGAATAAGTATTTTGATTAGTAGTGTTATCTATGGATTGTGTGCCACTAATTGCGCTGTTATCACTAGTAGTATCAGCATGAGCTGAAGCCATTTGAAGGCCGGTTAAAACTGCTAGTGAAAACACTGCCGCAGTAACCCACTTTTTTCCTGACTTGTATAACTTATATCTTTTGCTATGACTACTCAAAACGATTTGATTCCTCCTAAATTGGGACGAGTGATAGATTTAAGTTTTTGTTAATTTAATTTTTCATTTGAATACAAAATTCAGTATAAGAGAACTAGCCTATTCGCTCAACTGGATTCGGATGTTTATTATTAAAATGTAAAAGCAGTGTTACATAAATGTAATACATATTAAAATTTATTTCTTGTTAACATCTGCTTAGCCTTATCTAATATGGTGGCCCGCAATACAAATAATATGGTTACATACATGAACACACCAACACTTACTTGTACAATTAAGTTGGCAATAGTCATTTGGATCGTTTCACTCACCCTGTAAACTACTAAGAACATGATGATACCTGCTAACAGGTACTTCCATATTTCATGAAACATTTTCCGCCGACTAATTGTTTTACGAATCATGATCATTTGAGACACCGTAACCAGGAATTCAGAACCAACGGTTGCCAAAGCAGCTCCATTGGCTCCCCAAGCAGAGATAAGAAAAATATTAAAAACGATGTTGCTAACTGCCCCAATCGTGACCGAAGTTGTAAATTCTTTAACCCGGTTAACTGGCATTAAATACTGAGTGCCAGTCACATTACTCCAGGCAATGAAGACAATGATTGGTGATTCAATGAACATGATTTTCCCAGACATCTGAAATCCAGGTCCCAAGAACCAAGGTGCAAATTTATGTGAAATGGCCATTAATCCAAACATCATCGGAATAGAAATTGAGGAAACAAAGTCAAAGGAAGCATAGAGACTATTACGTACTCCCTTGATATTGCCCTTTGCAAATTGATTAGCAACGTGTGGCAACATCACTGTTCCAGTTGCTGTCACAATGGCTAAAACGAATTTGACAATCTTATCAGACTGACCAAAGTTACCCAAATCAGCCTGAGTCGCCATATGTCCCAACATAATACGGTTCAGTACCAAGTAAACCTGGGTCGTAATTTTCGGAATAAACAGCAGGAGCGATGGATAAAAGTGCTTAAATGGCCGCCATTGACTAATTGGTACCCATGAAATACTACCCTTGGTGTATGGCCAAAGGGTTAGATTGCCGACAAGCTGCGAACCGCCTAGAATAAGAATGTAAATACTCAGATCAGAAGTCGATTTCACTAAAGTAAAGATCAAAACCACTGAAGCCAATTTAACAAGGGAATTCCGGATAACGGTCACCTTAAAGTTCTCAAGTCCCATAAAATACCATGAAACGTCAACACCAGTTGCAATAATCCATAAGCTCTGCATTAAAAAGTAATATTCAAAAGTAGTACTAAAGAAGAAGACAGCTGCTAAATAAGCAATTAGCGACAGACTGATAGTTAGTACCTGTAATGACTCAATTTCCCAGAAGGTTTTGGATCGCTTGAATACATCGTCCCGATGATAGGCAATTTCACGATTACCATATAGAGTTATCCCCATTTGTCCCATCAAGTAGAAAAATGTGACCCAGCTATTAGTATATTCATTAATACCAACGTCATGAGCTCCTAACACACGAGCAATATACGGAACAGTAATTAGCGGTAACAGCATGTTAAGGATCTGATAGCCGGCATTATAGAGATAATTTCTAATTACCTTCATTACTAATTATTAAACTCCTTATCCACGGCTTTAAGGGCTGCGTCAATCACCTGGTCCATGTTGTAGTAGCGGTACTGGCCTAACCGGCCACCAAAGATAACTTGTGGCTGCTGTTGAGCTAATTCTTGATATTTGGTATATAAAGCATTATTACGATGATTATTGACCGGGTAAT
>CAMCCW010000159.1 GCA_945873395.1 uncultured Lactobacillus sp.
AGATATGCGGATGCTGACTACTACCCTCGACAATGATCGACGAACCAAGGATCACTGCTGCTAAGATAATCACAATTAAGAAGCGGTTGGTAATCCGTTCAATCTGCTTGACTAGGCGCTCTTGGCCCTTGAGCTTAAAATTGACCTGGGCATCCCCGTTGGCAATTGTCTCCAAGGTGGCATTGATCCGGTCCGGCAGGTGGGCCGTCTCCTGCGCCGTCGTGACGAGGCCAATTAGCTGGTCATCCAGACTGTCACGCCACTTGAATTTGTGCTTGAGGTACTGCAGCCCGAATGGCCGAGCTACTTCCATCATCGAAATATCAGGATCAAGTCGGGCCACGGTGCTCTCTAGAGTTCCAAAGGCCTTAATCAGCAGGGTTACCTCGGGCTTCATCTGCAAGTGGTTTTTTTGACAGAGTTGGACAATCTGATACACCATTGTCGAGAAATCGATCTCTCCAACTCCCATCGCCAGGTAAGGGCGGATGAAATTGCCTAATTCCTTAGTAAACGCCGGTTCATCCAGTGACCCTGTCTGGTTGCAGATGGCCAGGACGGCCTGGGAAATTCGCCGGACATTTTTAGTTGTAATCGCCAGAACAACATTGGCAATTCCATCAGCCATGGTTGGTGTCAATGTCCCCATCATTCCAAAATCCAGGTACACGATCCGGTACGGTGGCAATGGGGTTTCCTGATGGTAACTGAGGTCCGTGTTCCCTACCTGGACTTCATGCTGGTGAGTAATCTTCATCGTTGACTGATCTTGACTGGCTGGATCAAGGTCATGAATGAGGATATTTCCAGGATGCGGATCCGCGTGGAAGAAATGATCGACAAAGACCTGCTTCATGAAGTTCTTAACCAGGACGTTGGCGATATACTTGCGCTTAGCAGTCAGTTCTGGCGTCTCCGGTCCCTTGAAATTCTCCTTGAAGAGGCGCCGCACACTCTTCCCAACCATCGTCTGGTTAACGAGAATCTGCGGTGCACAGTATTTAGTGTAAACTTTAGGAACCGTGACAATGTCATCGCCGTTGTTGAGCCGGTAGAATTCCTCACCGTTATGGACCTCATTCATCGTGTTGACCTCACTCAAAAGCGACCGGCTCAGCTCATCCAAGACCTTATCCAAGTTGACCACGGTCATCTCGTTGGGAACGTACTTAAGGAGCTTAACTGCCCGCCGCAGCAAGGCTATGTCGGTGTTGACCAGTTGGCTGACCGCCGGGTGCTGGACCTTAACCACTACTGGGGTACCGTCCTTCAAGGTTGCATGGTGCACCTGACCAATTGACGCTGAAGCAAAGGGCTGCTCATCAAAACTAGCGAAGACCTCATCGATAGTATGGCCGGTTTGCTCCTTAAAGGTTTGTTGCACACTGCTGAAAGGATCGGCTTTGACCTGATCCTGGAGCTGGCGGAGGGCCTTGACGTAGGCTGGTGAGATGAGGTCCGGACGGGTCGACAGGATCTGGCCCATCTTGATGAAGGTCGGGCCGAGCTCTTGAAGAGCCGCGTAGATCTCCTCAGGGTGCTTTTGGTGGTAAAAGTTGCTGAGAAAGTGATGACGGCGCATCACCTGCATTATCTCTCGTAGACGCTGCCCCTTCTTTATTTCAATGTCGGCCTCACTGTTCATGCTGATCATCCTTACTGATTTGAATATTTACTTCAATTTTACCGCAAAAGAGCGCGTAAAAGAATCAGCAAAAATGTTGGTCAGGCTATAACAAACTTGATACAATAGTTACGGAAATTATTTTATGGAAATAGGTGAGTTTATCAAATATGGCTGCATTATGGTCTTCATATTGGTTTAAGCTAATTGTTATTATTCTGATTTTACTGTTGGCGGCGCTGTTTACGCTGCTGGAGTACTCAGTCGTTAAGGTTCGGCCGAGCGAGCTAAAAGAGCTCAAGCAGACACGCAAGGTTAAGCGCGCCGAGCACATGGTCGGTAATCTTAATGAATACCTTTCGACCGCCCAGGTTGGGGTTACGATGACCTCCCTGGTATTAGGGTGGATTGGTGACCAGTTCATTACAGACCTGCTGCTTAAGATTACGGTGGTTCCGGCAACAGTGCGGGAAATCATCTCGCCAATTCTTGGTGTGCTGATTTTTACCTTCTTCCACGCCGTCTTTACGGACCTGGTACCAAAGAACATGGCCATCGACCGGCCAGTACCGATCCTCCTGTCGATTGTTCACCCGGTTCAATTCTTCCACACGATCTTTTACCCATTCGTTTGGTTGTTTGCCGTTGTTGCGGCCAAGATCACTAAGATGCTGGGTTACAATGTTCAGCCGGAAGAGGATACCTACTCCCAAAACGAAATCATGACCCTTTCCCAACAATCTGAAAAGGCTGGGGAAATGGACAAGGAGGACGTGCTCTTCATGCGGCGGGCCTTCCAGATGAACGATAAGGTCGCCGAAGATATCATGATTGACCGGACCCAATTATCAGTGATTGATATTACGGCTACTATCGCTGATGCCACTAAGCTTTACTTTGAGAAGAAGTTTACCCG
>CAMCCW010000160.1 GCA_945873395.1 uncultured Lactobacillus sp.
CCGGAAGAAACTTCTTGCCCTTCAAGATGAGCTCGCGACTCTTGAATTCCTTGATCCCGCATGTGGTTGCGGCAACTTCCTCATTCAGGCATATAAACACCTCAGGGGCTTGGAATACGAAATCATCGTCCGCGCTGAGGAACTAGAAGTTGCCGAGATCAATGCAGAATTGGACGAGAAGACTGGACAACGAGATTCAGAACGAAAGCGTGCTCTGCGACAACGTCTCCAAGAAATCGAATCAGGTGGTTTCATCAACTTTGGTGAAGATGCGCTACGAAAGTCCAAACTTTCCATGCGTCAATTCCACGGCATTGAGATTAACAATTGGCCAGCCAAGGTTGCTTCAACTGCGATGCTTCTGGTGGATCATCTGTGCAATCAGGTATGGGGTCACAGTGTTGTTCGTCTTCCAATTGAAGAAACCCCCGAAGTCAGGTGTGCAAATTCGCTTCGCCTAGATTGGAACGATGTAGTCTCTGAACCTTCTGGAAAAATATTTATCTTTGGCAACCCTCCTTTCATTGGATATGATGCCCGGTCGCCGGAACAGTTCGAAGACCTAACAAATGTCTGGGAGACACAGAAAATTGGTCGCTTAGACTACGTCACAGCCTGGTTTAAGAAGTCCGCTGATTTTCTGAACGAAAAGGTTGGCGAATTTGCATTTGTCGCAACAAGTTCTGTAACTCAAGGTGAGCCGGTCGCCGCAATGTTCACGCCACTTTTGCAGCAACATTGGAAGATCAAGTTCGCGTATCAGAGTTTCGTCTGGGAAGTTAAAGGCATTAAGAACGAAGCAAAGGTGCACTGTGTCATTATCGGCTTTACACAGGAAGAATTGGAGGCTTCTCTCCTTTTTAAGAAGATTAAGAATTCAAAGGAGTTTGAGGCAAAACGAACTTCTCTTGGGATCAACCCATATCTCATTGAAGGTGCTCCACTAATCGTCCGAAAAACCAAAAAGTTGGTCTCTCGGGCACTTCCGCCGCTCAAGAATGGTTGTGTCGCTGGAGATACTTCTAAGAATAAGAAATTCAAGGGGCTGCCAGGTTTGGTAATGAGCCCAGAAGAAGCAGAGAAGCTGATTTCGAAGTCGCCGGATACGTCTCGGTTCATTCGAAGATTTGTAGGAGGCGAAGATTTCCTTAAAGGCAAATTCCGGTACTGCCTCTGGATTGATTCACAGGATGTGGCTGAGGCCAGACGAATCCCAGAAATTCAAGAGCGGTTAGAAAACGTTGAAACCGTACGAAATGCATCGACAGAGAAAAGTACGAAGAAACTCGCGGAACAACCTTGGCAGTTTAAGCATATTGCGCAGCCAGAAAGCAAGTACCTCATCATGCCGAGGACGGTGAGCCAAGATCGAGATTATTTTGCGCTAGGTTACCTTTCCCCTGACACAATTGTCAGCAACGGCAGTTTCTGGGCAGTAGATCCAAGTGGTTTAATATTTGCCATCGGGTCGTCGTCAATGTTTTTGGCTTGGCAGCTGGCTGTCGGAGGAAAACTGAAATCAGATCCGAGGTTCGCCAATACGTTGGTTTGGAATACCTTTCCAATGCCTGATCTAGGAGAGGATGAGAAGCAGCGTATATCTGCTCTCGGAAAGGTTATCCTTAACGCCCGTGAGCAGTTCAAGGATGAAACACTTCAATCCCTCTACTCTCGGTCACACATGCCGTTGGAACTCCGAGAGGCACATCGACAATTAGACATGGCTGTTGACGACATTTTTGGCCTGAAAGGTATCCACGAAGTAGAAGAGCGGCACACTGTGGCCCTCGATATACCCATTTGCTCTGCGATCTTTGACTTAGATACCTCCACCGCCGCAAGATCGCAGAGTGTCAGATGCGGGTTTTTGGTACCGGTGTTCCGGAGACCCGGTACTGCCGGGTTCCGGGTAGTTGGTACCGGGGCCGGGCCGACCGAGTCGGCCCGGTTGTTTGCTTTATTCGTCCGGTTATATTGGGGCGGTGGCCTTGCGCATATCGAAGTCTCCGATACGGATTCGGTGGCCGTTGTTGAGGCGGCTAACGAGTGAATCGGCTCCGACTCTGTCTGGCAGTGTTTCAACCCAGTAGGCGGCGGCCGATTGGGAGGAGATAAGTGTCGGGAGCCGACCGTCGCGGTCGAATATGATCTTGGTTAGGTCTTCTTGCCCGCGCTGGTTGATGCTCATGGTCATAAAATCGTCGATGATAAGGACATCGACGTTGATCAGTTTCCGCATCTTATCGAGGTAGTTTTGGTCAGTCGGTGAGAAGACCGCGAGCATATCTACAAGTTGATCCAGCCGGTAATACGCCACGGAATATCCAGCCTTGCATGCGGCGATGCCGATGGCGCAGGCAATGTATGTCTTGCCTGTTCCCGTCGGTGCGAGGATGTGAATGTTTGTCTGGTTTTCCCGCCAGTTGGTCGCTGCGATACGTTTCAGCTGGCTCATGTTGATGCCGCGTTGTTCTGCCCGGGGGGGCCGACCCCCGGAAAGTAGACACATCGGGT
>CAMCCW010000161.1 GCA_945873395.1 uncultured Lactobacillus sp.
TTCCGCAACCACGTCATCCTGATCGGGACGGTTGCCTACACGGTCAACGCCTTCCTCCTGTACGCGGCCGTCGCCCAGCCCTTCTTCACGACCCCCTTCATTCTCTTCCCATTGATTGTGGTCCAGATTGAGCGGGTCCTTAAGAGCGGATCTAGCTGGCCGTTAACCGGGGCCTTCACCTGGATGCTGGTCAGTAACTACTACCTGGCATTTGTCCTCGGCATCGGTGCCCTGGTCTACCTGGTCCTGCGAGTGCTGACCCATTACCGGACCAAGCTGGACTACCTCCGTACCCTGGGGAAGCTGAGTTTTGCTACCGTGACCAGCCTCCTGCTTTCGGCGATCCTCCTGGTACCCGAGATCATTGCCGTCACCAACTCAACCCGGACTGGGGCTCAGTTTGCCAATGGTTTAAAAATCTACCCACTCTACTACTACCTCTTCCTGCCCAAACAGCTGATCAACGGGGGCCAGTGGTACTTCATGTACTGGACGGCCCTCGGGGTAGTCTCAATCGGCTTTCTGGCCCTGGTCTACATCTACTCCCGGCCCAAGAAGTACCCGCTATTGACGATCAGCCTTGGCCTGTCCCTGGGCATGCTCCTGATCCCGGCAGTCGGCGCCTTCTTCAACGGGATGATGTCGGCCTCTAACCGGTGGACCCTCCTGATCTACTTGCCGATAGCGATGGCGGTCTGTATCCTCGCCCAGGATGCCCCGCAATTTAGCCGCCACACCCTCTGGATTCTTAACATAGCCACGGTCATCTACCTGATGATTCTGATTGCGACTTTCTACTTTGCCAACAACGACGACATCTTCATGCCGGTCCTCTTCCTAATCATCTCCTTAATGGCCCTCTGGCTGATCAACTTTCATAAGACCCGCTTCCCTGACCGGTGGCTATTGGCAATCGTCCTCCTCAACGCCGGTTTCAACGCCATCTACGCCGCCTTTCCATACAAGGGAGACTTCACCGACAAGATGCTCTCCCGGGGCGAATACCAGGCCATCACAGTCAACCGCTACGGGGGACTGGACCAGGGATTGAGCCGGACCCCAGCCTACCGGGTTTCAACCATCAGCCAAAATCAGATCATCGCCTGGCCGAACCTCGACAACGACCTGACCTCGGGCCTGCACAACATCGATTCCTATTATTCTCTGCAGAACAAATACCTCGGCCAGTTCAACACCAGCCTGCAGAACAACCAGTATCAGGCTAACATTCCAATCCGCCAGGCCGATGACCGGACCGTGATGAACAATTTCTTCGGGGTGCGCTACCTCTTTGTCCAGAGCAACAGCGTCAACGCCACTAAGCTCCCGGCTGGCTACTTCCTCGATAAGACCAGTCAGCCGATCATCAACTACGATGTCGGCCAGCCTAGTTCCGCTACCAGCAAGGACCAGCTGATCCCGATCCAGACTGAGCGCTACAAGACCAACAATGCCTTCCCCCTGCTCTATTGGCAGGACCGCTACATCAGTCACGCTCGTTATAAGTACCTGTCACCGACGGAAAAGGAACGGGCGTTGGCCAGCGGGGTCGTGGTGAACGGACCAACGACGGGGATGCGGGCAGCTAAGCTTCATCAGACCGTGATCCCGATCAAGAGCACCCTGGTTTCCAACCGTTTCAACACGATCAACCCGGCCAAGCTCAAGTACGTCGATAGTGACGAGAAGTACCAGCTCCAGTTCCCCCAGATGCAAAGCAAGGCCTTTCGTCAGCGGGTGCGAGGCAGTGAACTCCACATCGAGTTCAGCAAGATCAAGTACACCCCCTTCACCATGAAGGAACAGATCCACTACGACATGCACCACCGCCAGACCATGACCAATAACCCGGGAAGCATCTTCAACGAGCGCTTCAACAAGTACCGCTACTGGCGCTACCACGTCCTGAACGGTTCTCCTGATATCTCGTTCCAGCTGAACTACTCCAGCCGGTTCGGGACCGCCAGCGTCATCCAGGCCAAGCAGAATGTACTCTCGCTCTTCAAGCACGTTACTAACGGCACCCTGAACATCGGCTACTATAACGGTAACCTACCGCAGAAACTGACCTTCAAGCCGTCGAAACTGGGGAACTACGAGCTCAAGTACCGGGTCGTCGCCGAAAAGCTGGACAGTAACTACACCCGAGAAGTTCGTACCATCCAACGGCACGCTCTGACTGACCTACACTTTAATCGTAACCAGGTTAGCGGGCAGATCACGACACCGCGGGCCGGGGTCCTGACCTCCTCGATTCCGTACTCCAGCGGCTGGCAGGTCACGGTCAACGGCCATGCGGTTAAGACCGTCCGGACCAACCAGGCCTTCCTTGGGGTCTACCTGTCACGAGGTACCCACCACGTCGTCTTTAATTACCAGACGCCGGGTCTGCGCACCGGAGCATTGATCTCCCTGGTCGGGCTCTGCTGGACAGCCGTAGCGGCGGTCGTTACCCTGATTTTCGGCTCTTTGTCAATCGGTAAGGATGAAGAGATTTTTGAGAACTAGATTAA
>CAMCCW010000162.1 GCA_945873395.1 uncultured Lactobacillus sp.
TCACAATAGGTATTCTAGCTAAATCCTTACGTAAATCATTAGCATAACGTTGTTGATAATCAGGCAAATTCAATAAAGCATAAACATAAGCAAATGCATCGTCAGCGTTTAGTCCTAATTTATTTGCAAAATTGATATTAACATTGTCAGAATCAGGTAGTAATTCATTGCTTTAATTTTTAAAGTTTTTCTTGGGTTTATTAAGAATAATATAGTTAACACCCTCAACTATTTCCGTCAATTTCTAAATAACGTAAAATAATAGTATAAACAAATACTAAAAGCGATTATGAAATAGGTCTTAACCCCCTATGACTAATGCTAATTGGTAAAAAGTAACTTAATATCGTTTGCTGCTTTTTATTATTAATCACAGGAGGATTAACTCATGTTATCAAAAAAGAATACTAAATTAATGATTCAAAAAAACCGCCCAACTAAGCAACGCTTTGGATTACGTAAGTTAAGTATCGGTGTTGCTTCGGTCCTCCTCGGACTTACCTGGGCATACACTGGTACCGTTGCCGCTGATACCACCACTAGTGAAGTGCCAACTACGGCCGAAGTGGTTAGCCAGGAAGCTACTAGTACGGGCAGCACGCTGCAAACCGATTCGCTAAGTAGTACGGCAACTGCGGTTGTGACTTCGCAAGCAAGCCCAAGTGCGGTCTCAAGTACCCCTCAATCGGCTACCAGTACCCCACCGGCTGTTAACTCAAGTATCACCCAACCGGCACTACCTGCCCAGTCCAGCCAGCCGGAAGCTAGTATTCCGGTACAACCAGTATTACCTGAGCAACCAGTGGCTTCTGACACCCCTGTCCAACCGGGCCAGGCAGACCAACCGGTAGTATCTGAGGTCCCAGTCCAACCCGTCCAATCAGGTCAACCGGATATCAATGTCCCAACTCAGCCGGAACAACCAACAACGCCACCGGCAACTAAAGTTCAAGATGGGATTAGTACAGTTGACAAAATCCATACTGACCAAATCTTGAAGGACAAGTACGGGATTGATATTGAACACCTTGATGCTAAGAGCGTGTTACTTCTCGCCTCCCTCTTCCACATTTTCGCTAATGAAGCGAACCTGGGGGCCGACGTGAACGGTAACATCGCCGTTGGAATCCTTGGCGGTTCAATTGACTTCGGTACCCGTGGTGATTCAATCCACCTTTCAGACGGTGATATCTACTACATTCAAAACTTAAAAGACGCAATCAACTCTGGTTCCTTCCGTAATCCAGCCTTTAACCACGTGATCTTTGGAAATGACATTGATATTAAAGTAATTGACGGTAAGGTTTACGTTAACGGTCAGGTCATGAATAACCTAAAGCCGGAAGAAGTTTTCTATGAAGGAAACGTTAGTTACATCGACTTTCAGGCCGTGTTTAAACGCCTGATCAATGCCTCAAACTTCTACACTAAGCAACCAACGTCAAACGGTGTGATCATCGACTTCAAGGACATGAACAACCAGTTCATCGACGTTTCCAACGCGACGGCTACTGATGGTGTGATCTACGTTAATATCCCATCAAGCCTCCTCCGCGGACCACAGCCGATTAAGATCTATGGGCTCTCAAGTAACGTTAATGCACCAACGGTTATCATTAACGTCGTCGATGAACTCGGCCGGATTGACGTCAATGCACAAATCCACCTTTACTACGATGGCAAAGACAGTCCAGTTAACAACAACGAAAGTCACGAAGTTCCAAACCACGTCCTCTGGAACTTTGGTAGTAATGCCTCGATTGTTAACATTTCCAGTGGTCGTTTCATGGGAAGTATCCTTGCACCAAATGCAACCGTTAATGTCCACGTTAATGTCGATGGAAACATCGTTGCCAACATCGTTAACATTATCGGCGGGGAATCACACCGTTGGGACATCCACCCCGTTTTCCCTGAAGAAATTGTGACGCCACCGCAACCGACTGATCCGGAACAGCCGACTGATCCGCAACCGACCGATCCACAGCCGACCGATCCACAACCTACGGACCCACAACCGGACGTTTCAACCGACTCCGACCATGCCGGTACGACTAACCCGGGCACTACCAACCCAGATACCACTCCACAGCCAACCAGTCCGGTAACGCCAACCCAACCGACCATTCAAAAGGAAAGCGTAACTCCAGGACAAATTACGAACCAAGTTAGGACAGTGCCAACCGTCCAAAGTACTCAAGGTAGTGGTACGGTGGGTACCCAAACCGAAACGGCCCTACCGCAGTTAGGTGCTAATGACCACCAGCAAGGAAAAATCGCTGCTGCCGCGATGATTGCCTTAGGGTTAGCACTCCAGTTAATTACTTTCGGCCTAATTAAACGGAAGAAAGAACAATAAACTAAGAGACAATCGGAGGTCAAGATGGTGCTATAAAATCGAGTAGGAGGTAATTGATTAGTTCAATTACCGACCTCTCACACCACCGTACGTACGGATCCGTATACGGCGGTTCGACAACTTAATCACTTTGAATTGACTGGAGCGTCTTGG